>CAIVHI010000026.1 GCA_903905685.1 uncultured Bacteroidota bacterium
AGACTGGAGTCGGTAAGGGTGGCGCCGTTTTCTACGGGTCCGTAAACCGGGAAGCCGTCAAGGAGGAAGCCCAGCAGACCGGAGTCGGAGACCACCACCGTGGTGAGATACTTGGGCTCTACATGGTAGTGGTATTGGCCTGAGTTTTGCGGGTGGCCCCACCATTGGTCAAAGCCCGCTATTTCCACTGTAAGCGGGTTGTCTTGAGCATTGTATTGGTTGAACAGTGGGACCCCGTTTACTGCAATTCCAATGGGGCCCAAGGGCGTAGAGCCATGCGAAGACGCCATTTTGGGATTTACAGGAATCTTGAACGTAAGACTTTGACTCTCAATGGTATTGGGGTTCTTGCTGAATGTCACGCCCGAGTAGGTGGTACCGGTGAATGCTTGATACATAGTATCGGTAGTGGGGAAATAACAACTCTTATGGTCTGGCCTCCCATTCGATTTGATGGTGATGTAAGTTCCATCATTTGTGATGCTTGTAGCACCATAAATCTTGCTATATATGGATGGCACGGGTTCGGAAGCCGTGGAACCGCTCTTTTTGCAAGAGCCGGCCAATACCATGCAGGCCACGGCGAACGTGAGTGATTTGTTCATGAAATTTGATTTTATATCGTTTCGACGAAAGTTACGGCCATTTCCTTCGGTGGAGGTGGGAACGCCATCAGGGTTGTCGGTAAAATTGAAATTTGACCGACCTTGAAATATTATGAAATGGGTTTTCATCTACAGGGTAAACAGGGTGTTATGAATAAATGGGTTTTATGGATATTGTTTTGCACGGCGGGTTCATCGGCATGCAAGAAAGAATTCCTGAAATCGCCCGCTCCCGTTCCCCAAAAGCCCACCGAAGCATTATCGTTCCAAATTGCAGGAAATTACGGTTGGCATGGATGCCCTATTTTCCTCGGCTATATCGACTAAATCACTACGGACACGATGTACAGCCCAGTGTTCAACGAGTCCCAAATTGTATTGGCGAACCAGCCACACAGGCTGCTCAACTTCCGATTTGTAGATTCAATCAATCGAGTCGTGGTTTTTAGCTACATTGGCGTATATATATATTATATATAACAGGTGCGTTACGCTATTCGCCTAAAAATGGAGGTTGCAATCGCAATGATACCGGGTTGTTTTGGCGGTAAAACCGATGCACCTGCAAGCACGTTCTAATTTTGGGCCTTGAAAATCATTTTTTCAGGCATTCCAACGTCCTCAACAAGTCCATTTCGTTCTTCGTGAGGTTTTTGGGTACTACTATGTTCACCTTCAGGTAGCAATCTCCAAAACCATCGCCATTGTACTTGGGCATTCCCATGCCTTTCAGCCTGAAGGTTTTACCGCTGTCGGTGCCGGCAGGTACGGCAATGGTTACCGGGCGGTTGATGACGGTTGCAGTAATGGAACCACCGGTCATAGCATCCAAAACACTAATGGGGTGTTCAAAGTAGAGGTCATCGCCGCGACGTTCAAATTTGGGATCTATGGTAACATGAACCACTAAGAAAAGATCGCCTCTTGGTCCCCCATTTATGCCCGGACCGCCTTTTTCCTTGATTTTCAGTTTTTGCCCGTCTGTAATGCCCGGTTTCAACTTAATGGTAATGGAGGCATTCATGAACGAAAGGTTCACCGAAGTGCCTTGGTAGGCATCCTCCAAGGTTATCCTTACCTCTGTTTTGTAATCTTCCCCACGCAATTGTCGTTTTGCGCCCGACCCTTGGTCGGAGTAATTGCCGAATATGCTTTCGAAAAAATCGGAAAACCGGTCTCCCGCGCCGGCGTAGTTCGCAGACCCAAATCCGTCGCTACCTTGCCGGTAGCCTTGGTTGGAGTAGGAGGGATTGCCTTGGTTGTTCCAGTTTTCGCCCAAGGCATCGTATTTCTGACGTTTTGGGGCATCGCCCAAAACGTCGTAAGCTTCGTTTATTTCCTTGAATTTGTCCTCTGCGCCTACATTGTCGGGGTTTTTGTCGGGATGGTATTTCAGGGCAAGCTTCCGGTAAGCCTTCTTGATTTCGTCGGCAGTGGCCTTCTTCCCCACGTCAAGAACCTTGTAATAATCTTTATAATCCATTGGAGCCCCGAATTACGGTGTAACTAGTGAATAACTTTAAACGAGTCGAAGAACTGGTGCACCTCTTTGTTGGTGGCATAGTTCTTTTTCAGTACGACTGTAATGTCGTACAATTTACCGTTTGCAATGCACTCTTTAACAATAGCTATTGTATTGTTTCCTTGAACATCAAAAATAAATGCCCTACCAAAATAGCCGTTGAGGTCAATGGTATGAATGTCTATTTCCGTCTCCGTAAAGTCTTTGGCTCGCATCACAATGCTGCTATCCAAAATGCGCTGCCTCGATAGCGAGTCGCCACCGCCGCCCGCACAATTGGTATAGCTCACCTGAAAAAGCTTAAATTTGTCGATGGTGAGGCTTTCAGGCCGCCACTCGATAAAGTGCACCGCCTGCTTGCCAAATGGGGTCGTCAACACCTTGTCTACTTTTTTGGGCTCCGGAGGCATAACGATGGAAAAACCGCCTTCCCGAGACGTATAATATTCCCA
>CAIVHI010000027.1 GCA_903905685.1 uncultured Bacteroidota bacterium
AATCACCACATCGGCATTCTGCCCCCAGCGGTAATAAATCTTGGCGAGGTTGTTGATGATTTGGTTGAAGCCTACCGTCACGAAATCTGCAAACTGCATTTCCATCATGGCTTTGTAGCCTTTCAGCGACAAGCCCAATGCGGCACCTACAATGGCGCTTTCGCAAATAGGGGTATTGCGCACGCGGTCTTTGCCGAAACGCTGCACAAAGCCCTCTGTGACCTTGAATGCACCGCCATATTCGGCAATGTCCTGACCCATGAGCACCAAGTTGGGGTAGAACTCCATGCACTGCCCAAGGGCATCGGTTATGGCGCCTATGAATTTCCGATCTGTAGCTTTTTCAGGGTGCGACGGTGCCAATGCAGGTTTAGGATTCGGGCAATAGACATCCGCCATTTCCACCTTGGTGTCGGCCACTATGGGTGGTGCGGCAAAGCCGCGGGCTATGCCGGTTTCTATTTCCTTGGTCATGGCATCGCGAATGCCGGCAATCTTTTGGTCGTCGAGAATGCCTTCGCGCACCAAGTAGTTTTCATAGCAGGTCACGGGGTCTTTCCGGCCCCAGATTTCGAACAATTCCTTGGGCACATACTTCACGCCGCTGGCCTCTTCATGGCCACGCATGCGGAAGGTCATACATTCTATGAGTATCGGCTTTTGGGCATCTATGCAGTATCTGCGGGCATCGCGAATGGCGTGATATACCTCCAAAATGTTGTTGCCGTCTATAGTGAGTCCCTTCATGCCATAACCCACTGCACGGTCGGCCAGTTGCGCGCAGGCGAACTGTTCGTTGATGGGGGTGCTGAGGCCGTAGCCGTTGTTTTCTATCAGGAAAATGACCGGGAGGTTCCAAACTGCAGCCACATTCAAAGCTTCGTGGAAGTCGCCCTCGCTGGTGCCGCCATCTCCACAGAATGCCAAAGACACTTTTTGTTCGTTTTTTAGTTTGTGGGCCAATGCCACGCCGTCGGCAATGGCCATCTGGGGGCCTAAGTGCGATATCATGCCGCATATGTGGTAGTTGGCATTGCCGAAGTGGAACGAGCGTTCGCGGCCCTTGCTGTAGCCCTCGCGACTGCCCTGCCACTGCATGAAAAGCTTGTCGAACGGCATTTTGCGGGCGGTAAATACCCCTAAGTTGCGGTGCAGCGGCATGATGTATTCATCCGAATCGAGGGCAACGGTTGCGCCTACTGCTATAGCTTCCTGACCAATGCCGCTGAACCACTTGCTGATTTTGCCCTGCCGCAGCAGCAGCAACATTTTCTCCTCAATCATCCTCGGCTTCACGAGTTCTGCATAAAGGGATACCAGTTGGTCGTCGGTGAGGCGCTGTTTGTTGAACTGCATAGCTTGACTTGAAGTGCAAAAGTAAGCCAAGGGGTTTAGAAAAGTTGCGGGTGGCCCAATCGTAGCGGTAAGCACGTTTGCAGGCTCTCGCAAATCGAGCGGCATATGACGGTATTGCAGCGGCCGTGCTTCAGCCTGCATTTTCCAAGAAAATTCTTCGGGAAGTGGTTTTAGGGGTGGATGGGCGTGGGCCTTTTCCCCTGGCTATAATGGAAATTGATTTGAAAATGCCGGCTATCAGATAATCTGTAAATCCCCTCCGGTGACGCACTTACAGCCCGATATCTGTTCGATATTCAGGCACCGGCTCCTGAAAGAGGAATCCATCCAGTTCGTTTTTGTCGTTGAAGCCGTTGATTTTCTGCCTGTAGTTAGCCGCTGTTCCGGGGTGTTCGATTTCGTGTTTCCGGTTCTTGCCCATTTCCAAAAATTCGGCTTCTTGGTCGATGCCCAAGAAGCGGCGGTTAGCGAGGTTGGCAGCAATTCCCGTGGTGCTGCTGCCCGTAAACGGGTCTAATATCCAGGCATTAGGCTTGGTGGAGGCCAAGATGAGCCGGGTTAAAACGGACAACGGTTTCTGCGTGGGGTGCTTGCCGCAAGTTTTCTCCCAAGGTGCAATTGCCGGCAGCTTCCACACGTCCTTCATCTGCTTGTCGCCATTGAGCTTCTTCATAAGCTCGTAATTGAAGTAGTGGGGCACTTTTTCGTTTTTTCGGGCCCAAATGATTTGCTCGGTAGAGAAGGTAAAATATCGGCACGAAAAATTGGGGGGAGGGTTGGTCTTTTCCCAAGTAATGATGTTGAGTATCTTGAAACCCAACTCTGTAAGGATTTGACCTACGGAAAAGATGTTGTGCATAGTGCCGCTAATCCAGATGGTAGCGTCGTCCTTCATTTTGTCGCGCACCAACGAGAGCCATTGGCGGTTGAAATTGTTGATGAATTCGAAGCCCTGCGATTTATCCCATTGCCCTTTATTCACGCTCACGATTTGGCCGCTTTGAATCGACAATCCATTGTTGGAGAGAAAATAAGGCGGATCTGCAAATACCATATCGAATTTATGGTCGAATTGCGGCATCAACACCATCGAATCTCCATTTAGGAGATAGAAGTTCTTGTCCTCGGATTTGAAGTAGGGGTTAAGCACTTTGTTGCGATTCAACATAGGAAGGGATTCCGAACCCAAAAAAAACCACAGGAATAGTAAATTTATTGGTGTAGATCGATGGTACCTTCATCAATAATTCGTTCCGTAAACTTGGTTAAAGTAGTCAAGTTATACACACTTGGAATCACGTTGTAGGCCTCTTCCAATTTGTTTTTGGCAGAGAGCCATCCCTGTCCGTCAGTTATCCAAACAAATTCATAGCCTTCGTATTGATTGATTTTCGGAGCCAAATCTGAATAGGCCCGTGCCGTCTCATTGAGCTTTGATCCGCCACCGTTGTAGTAGTTGGTTTCAATTAGGTAGATCTTACACTTGGTACGGATTGCAAAATCAAAACGTTTCACGTCCACACCAAACGACAAAATTTCCCGAAACCGGGTCACATTGACTTCCTTTTCATATTTTATGCGCGCATTATCAAATATAAGAGAAACAGCTTTCGACATGTTTTCTCCTCCGCGGTTTTTCCGCGCATTGGTATCCAGTCCAACTTCAATGCCAAAAACATAGTCTACCAGATTCGTGATGTCTTTGTTCTTGAATACTTCACCCAGTCCTGTCTGCGTGATATACTCAAAAATCGATGCAGGGGTTGAGAAGTAGGACTCGACCGATACGATGCTTCCCGAACCGTTGAAAGTCTTGGCCTGCTGTTTCTTTCTCACGGCAATCAAAATATCCAGAACCTCAAACACTTTTGAGTTTTCTTCATATATCTCTTGGATTGCCGCCGGGAGGTTTGCCTTGCCGATGAGGTAATTGAGTTGAGTGAGCTTAATGGAGATTTTATTGACGTTGCCCCTTATTTTTCCGAAATCGGTAAAGTAGTCGAGCGTCGCATTCGTTTCGGTAAGCTGCGAAAGGAATAGGTTAAATGGAGCGCGCATATCTTTTGGCATCTATTGAATTGGTTATCAATAACTCATTCAACTCCCCCCGTTTCTCGGGATTGGAATTGATGCTTCTACGAGCCCGCACCCTCTTTATTTGGAAATCGGAATAGAGGTTGTCGAAAAAATCATCATTCACGTCCTTACCTTTCACATCCGAGTTGCTGAGTAGCCAAGAGTGGTTCAAGACATCCAATTTCGAGCAAAAATTCCTCAGCCTGATTTGTTCGTCGTCGCCAAATTCATCCTTGGCATAGGAATTGAAACTGGAGGTTTGGCTCAATGGTTTGTACGGCGGATCGAAGTAAAACAGCGAGTTGGGGGCTGCATAATCAGCGGTCTGCTCAAAATCGCCACAAAGTATCTCCACCCGTTGCAAGGCATCACTCACTGCAAAAAGGTTGTTCTTGTCACAAATCATGGGCTTTTTATAGCTTCCCATGGGCACATTATATTCGTTCTTCCTGTTTACCCTGTATAGTCCATTGAAGCACGTGCGGTTCAGGAAGACAAATAAAGCCGCTTGGACGGTGAAACCTTCTTTTCTCGCATTAAACAATTCCCTTTTTTCGTAATAATATGCTTTTTTCCCCTCCTCATCACCTTCCAGCCCATGATAGTCGTTTTGCAAATCTTCCAAGATGGAAATCAAGACTTTAGGTTCCGTCGCAATGCGCCGGTATGCATTAATGAGATCTGCATTTATGTCATTGACGACCGCTTTCTCCAACTTTGGATACTTGCCAAGCATCCAAAACAAGATTGCACCGCTGCCTACAAAAGGCTCGATATACGTGAATTCGCTGCCGATCAAAGACGATGGCAGCGTCCGTTCTATTTCCGGTATCAATTGCGTCTTCCCCCCGGCCCACTTCAAAAACGGCTTCGCCACAATGTTTTTCATATTGAATCTGTAGGCACCATTTTCGATTTTATTTACCGACTAACAATAGACCCCAATCCAAAATTAGGGTATCATTCTCATTCCGTCAAAATTGTTCGGCCGTATAGTCACCTGCCCGCCCTCCTTTTTTTCCCAAAGATGCCACCCTACAGGTCTCTCCACGTCACCTCTCGAACATCACAATTAAAACGCAACATTCAAACTCCAAGTACAATTTTGGTTAACGATTTGCTGCGACGGTATAGGTTGGGTGAAACAAACCCCAGCCTTTTTCGTTCCAGGTTGTTGCCTACCTATTTACCAACACAGTTCAGAATTCCACTTACAACCAACGTCTTGGTAGACTTATTTCGGAATATCCCGGTATTCCGATCGACGATATACAATTCCCTTCAAACCGGAAGCAAGACCCCTTTTGGGATTTTCCAAACGGAGACCCCGGCTGTTTTTGCAATACAATTGCTTCTGTAAAGTAATTTGCTAATTTTACCCTCAAATCATCAACACATGCAATTTCCGGCCAATTTACGTTACACCAAGGATCACGAATGGATCAGTATTGAAGGCAATATAGCCACCGTAGGCATTACCGATTTCGCCCAACACGAATTGGGAGACATCGTATTTGTAGATGTCGACACCAAGGGCAAGCCCATGACCGGCGGCGAAGTTTTCGGTACCGTGGAAGCCGTTAAAACCGTGTCTGACCTGTTTCTGCCCATCAGCGGCACCATCATCGAGGTGAATGCCGCATTGGAAGGCAATCCCGATGCCGTGAACAACGACCCTTATGGCGCAGGCTGGATGATTAAGATGGAGATGGACAATCCCGCAGAAGCGGACACCCTCCTCGATGCTGCCGCCTATAAAGACCTCATTGGCGAATAAGGGATGCAGCCCGGTTTACTTTTTTCTTCAAGTTCACCTTATACCAAGCAAGCAAGGTTTGCAGCACTGCTGTGGACCTTGCTTGTTCTTGTTGGGTGCTTTGCCCCCGCCACAGCATTCCCAAAGGTTGACGTACCCTTTGCCGACAAGTGGGTACACTTTGTGATGTTTGGCGGTTTTGCCCTCCTATGGCTCTGTGCTTACCCCAAGCGGCAAGTGTCGCAATACCTCAAAATGCTGCTTGTAGCCGCAGCTTTCGGCTCCTTTATCGAAATCATGCAGGGCATCCTCACCTTCCTCGGCCGCAGTATGGAATTCCTCGATGCCGTAGCCGACACGGTAGGGGGGATTTTGGGGATTTCCGTATTTGTTTTGGCTGGGAGGG
>CAIVHI010000028.1 GCA_903905685.1 uncultured Bacteroidota bacterium
AGAAAATCCACGATTTTACCTTTTCCTTCGTCCCCCCACTGCAAACCGAGCAATACGTCTACCATGTGTACTTCAATATTTATTTGGATGATTGGTGTGAATCGATACAAAAATACTAAACCCGCACCATTGTAACCTCTGTATTAAGCAAAATGCCTTTCCCAACTACAAATTTTACCCCCTATGATGTCAATCGACGCGTACGTGCCAATAGGCGACCGCTTATGCTGCCATTTCCCTGAAAAAGGGTTGATTGGAACCTCCATGAGCCTTGGGGAATGGATAATCGTCCCCTTTACCATAGCAACACAGACATCGGGAGATTCGTCACATGACCTCGAATGGCGAAGGGTTCCGGCGATGAAGCCGGAACCCTTCGATCAAGAACAGGCACCCACCCTGACTATCGGGCGATGATCACTTTCTTGTTGATGACGAAATCATCGGTCACGATGGTGGCCGTATATACCGAATTGGCGAGATCTGAAGTATTCACGGTGACCACATTGCCGGTGATGCCGTCAAACTCACGAGCATAAACCACCCTGCCTTCCATATCCACCAACCTTACGGTTACGTGTTTGCCGGCAATGTTGTCGAACACCAAATTGAATATACCATTGCTGGGGTTGGGCTGGATGGCAACCGTACGATCGTCTGATGGCGTATTGGCAACACCGGTAGTGGGTACTACCAAGACGGTGTCGGTGAATACGGTGGACGAACAACCACTGTCGGTAACGGTAAGCGAGATGGTCTTCAAGCCTGTTGTACCCCAAGACACCGAGTGTGGACCTGCGCCAATGCCGGGAAGGGCTGTGCCGCCACCAAAGTTCCAACTGTAGGTTCCACTCGTGCTACCTGTACCGGTATAAGTCACAATGTCGCCTGTGCCAACTGTTTCAACGTGGGCAGCAACACTGAAGGTTGCCGTAGGGGGAATAGTGGGGTCTACGGTGTTGAGCGTGTAAGATGAACCTGCGCCGCAGGAATTCTCGCCATAAACCGAAAGGATGGCGGGGCCTGTACCTACGGTAACGGTAATGATGGTAGAGGTGCTGGTGCCGCTCCAACCAGTTCCGGTAACGGTCCATACATAGCTAGTAGCACCGGCAATACCCGAAGTAACGAACGTGGCAACGCCGCCTGCGCAAATGGGCGTTGTAGCCAGTATTGGGCTTGCACCGCCCACTCCCGATGAAGGTGTGAGGTATACGGTATCTGCAGGACCGGTTCCGCAGGCGTTGATGCCCGAGCAAATAATCATGCCCGTGCCGGTACCAATGGTCAAGGTCACTGACGACGTCGTACTTGAACCGCTCCAACCGGTGCCTATAACAGTCCAAGCAAAGGATGTTGCTCCTGAGCTTACGGCATCATAAACCGCCGAAGTGGCACCGATACATACTGAGCCAATCAAACTAAGCGTAGGTACTGCCGGGAAGGCCGAAGGAGACACAATGACCGTGTCGGCAGGGCCGGCACCACATCCATTTACACCATTAACAATGATAGTGCCTGAACCTGTACCGATGGTGGCATTGAGGGATGCCGTAGTGCTGGTGCCACCCCAACCTGTGCCCGAAACGCTCCAATTATAGGAGGTTGCGCCAGTTGATGCCGCAGTATAAGTTGCACTGCCGGTACCACCGGAACAAGGCAAAGTGGGCAAGGTAACCGTTGGAAGGCCTGGAGCAGAAAGCGGATTGACGGTAATCGTATAAGCGGGACCCGCACCGCAGACATTGCTTGCGGTAGCGGTTATCGTACCAACGCCCGTACCTATGGTCACCAATACCGAATCGGTGGTGCTGGTGCCACTCCATCCGGTACCGGTAACGGTCCACGTGTAGGAAGTAGCACCCGTTACCGCGCCTACTGAATACCAACCCGTTGTGCCGCTACAAGGAGCTGCAGGGCTCACGCCTGCAACCGGGGTGGTTGGCAGTGTGCAGAGCGGTCCATCTATCAGGAAGTAGCGCGAGAAGCCGGTAAACGTGCCTTTGAAGCCTACATAGTTGGTGCCGGTCAGCAAAGTGAGGGACGCCGGGGGAATAACTACGGAGTTGGCTGCGGTTATGGTGGCATCGGTGGGCTGGTCGGTTTTCAACAGATACAGGGTACCGGCGGCCACACCATTCAATTCGCTATCGGTGAAGTATACGATGGCGTCATAAGTGGTGATGGTGGTATTGATGGTTGGCGTGATAGAGAATTCTTTCTTGGAGCGATTCACCGAAGCGAAAGTTGCGGGGGTGAAGCCCTTCCCTTGTTGGGTAACTGTAGCCGTAACGCAACCCAAATCATGATCGATATTTTTCAGACCTGCAATGACGTTGGTATCGGTTGGATTGTAGAAATATACCTCGGTTCCGTTATACACATTCCAAGTGCGGGTGCTGGTGGCAACTGTTTCCACCTTAGTGGGCGGAACAACCTGTTTGAACCGCATTACGGGCCGAGCAGTGCTTTGATTGAAACCGCTATAACCCAAAGTACAGCCTGTACCCGCTCCAGTGTTCGTACTGTTCCAGTCTGCAACGATTTGCGTAGCCTGCTGTATGCCGTCCATTTGGTCGTTGCCTGTTGCGCCGGTCGCATTTTGGCCGAAGCAGACTTCCACGGCAACATTGCTGGTACCGTCCCAAGTAAACGTAGCGGTATTGAAATCAAGCGTATCCAAGCCGAGGTTGCTCGATGGGTTGCCGGTATATACTTGGCTTACGGGCGTTGCAAATGCGGTGCTCAAATCGGTAGCCGTGGTATTGCCCATCGAAATGGTATAACCTGTGAAGGGGATGGTGGAGTTCTTGGTAGTCACATTGAAGCCGATTTGGCTTATTGGCACACCCGGCCTCACTCCCGCAGCCGTCATTTCGGAGGCATTGAGCAGGAATTGGCTATGTGCCCGCCTGCGGCTGGCATAAAAAGCAGAGGTATTGTTGGAAGTAACCAACGTACCTGCATTGAGGGTGTGATATTCCACACCACCTAGATTAGGAATATTGTCGTCGTTCACGACATTGATAACCATGGTATCATTGGTGGGGGAGATTGTAGCATCGCTTCCTGCGGCGGCAAGCGTGAAGGCCAGTTTGATGACTTTGTTGTCCAACACTGCACCATTGTCGAAAAGGTTGATGGTGGCATAATGCGTAGTGGTGTCGCCTGGCGCGAAAGTTACGGTTGAAGTGCCAAACGTATAATCGGTACCCAATACCGCGGTGCCGCCTGCGGAAACCAATGTAATGGATGGGCTACCGCCAGTAATGGCCGGGCCAATTGCCTTTACGCCAATATTGAGCACCTTGCTGGCCGGGCATGCTGTTGTTGGTGCCAACTCACTAACGCTTTCAGATACTACAGTGAAGCCTATTTGGGGAATACAAGGAACGAATGCCGTGCCCACGCCCACCGCATACCAAGCATCGGTAACCGCTTGAACTTCAGCAGAGCAGGCCCCGTAAAGTGTGGTTGCAGTAGCTATTGTAGTTGTGCGCGCCTGAGGATAAGTGGTAGTGCTGGAAAGCGCCAATTCTGATTGGTACAAAATGTTGGCCGCTATTGTCCAGCCTTGGCCAGATACGGAATAGCTGCTACCCAAATCGTTGGTGCCGGTCCCTCCGGCTGTCAGCAAGTAGTACCATTTGCTCAGTACGCCCATGTTGGTGTGCACACCGCATTGGTCGTTTGCACCGCTTGCTGTACAGCCTGTAACGGTGTACCAGTTGGTACCGAGGTAGGTATCGGGCAAGCCGAAGAGTTTGGGGGAGTCCAACCTGCGCAAGGGTGTTCCGCAGCCTATTTCTTCACCCATCCACCAAGGTTTTTTAGAGACCGCATCCACTTCGTGGGGATTGCCCCAATTTTCTATCGTTGCGCCCCAACAATCGCTAAGGCCTTCGTCGATACCGCCCGACTCACCTGCATACACCAAGTTGCACGTGGCTTGGCAAACGCCATGCCCAATTTCATGAGCGGTTACGTCAAGGCTCACCAATGGTGTAAAACCACCTGCACCGCAGCCTGAACCATCACCGTAGTTCATCTCGGTACCGTCCCAAAATGCATTGTCATAAGCATTGCTGTAGTGCACGTACTGCAGCAATACCCCATTCAAATTATCCCAGCTCAACCTACCCTGTTGCAACTTCCAATAGTCGTAAACGATTTCACCACCCCAATGGGCATCCAATGCTTGGGTATCGGCCGCCGATGAGGGCCAAGTGTTTGTTGCGCTCGTAAATTCGGTAGCAGCACCGTAGCTGGTACCGTTATGCATATTCAAAGTGTGTACGCCATTACCACGGGTAGAATCGAATAATTCGTAAGTAGTCCCTACGTGCGATGTAATGAATGGTACCACGCCGCTATAAAGGGTATGGCCGGTAGCGGCAGTGTGCTTGATGAGCGAATTGGACAGCAAAACGACGCCGGTGGCGGCATCGATATAAACCTTTTGGCGGCTCAACGGTTGCGTGGCATAGATATCGAACGACCAGGCCAAGCGGAGCTTGTGACTGCCGTTGCCATTGCGAAAATCTTCAACCCAAACCAATTGGCCTTTAGGTAAGAAAGACGTATCGGGCTTGTTGTACATGGTTTTGATACGTGCTTCTTCAGCAGGGTCTTGCCACATGTATTTTTCAGCACCCACGAATTGCAGGGCTTTGTCGAGCGCTGTAGGGGCATCGATAGCAGGCGTGGTGCCAGACAAGCCATCGGTACGATATACATTCGCAGTAGCGAAATTGACGATATTGTTTTTAATAACCAGCGCACAACCTGCATAGTCCACTTTAAGACCTTTATAATATTGGTCGAACCTATCAGTGGTCACATCCATTTTGGTGGTCGTGGAATTGGAATAGCGCATTTCGTTGTCGCCGCCCGAAATACCGAAGTAAGTAGAAAACAACGCTGATGCCTGATTCCGTTTCCAGCCTGCGGAAGGCGAAAAAGAAATGGATGTAGGTGTATGGTCGGCACTATTGTACTCGATGGAGGATATCGTTTTATCCCTTCCCATGGTTTGAGCCCCCCCATTTGTGCTAATAGCGGCCACGGCAGCCACCAAAAACGCCAAAAACTGTTTTTTACCGAATAAACGCATATAGAATTATTGTTTGTTTATTTACGCTTTTATGAATAGAACTGCCACATTCCAATAGCAGCATCGGACTTTTCCCATCACCGTACCCGAAAAAATCCGGAAACAGCCGAGAAATCGCCTGATTATCAAGTGATTACGGAGCCATAAGCAACTACGGGACACTTGTACCTGCAAACATAACACTATCTTGCGAATAAAACAAAACTGTAACGGGTTTCGTCTTAAAAATATTGAACTTTGATACTGAAAAGCAATAGCCTTAGGTATCATTGGCTTCCCTATCACCGTCTCCTGATGTCGGCACCCAATGCATTCAACCGCTCGTCTATACGCTCATAACCGCGATCTATCTGAGTGATATTCTGAATGGTGCTTTTGCCTGTGGCCGACAGTGCTGCAATGAGCAGGGCCACACCTGCCCTGATGTCGGGAGACACCATGCTGATGCCGCGAAGGGGAATTTGGCGGTCCAAACCGATGACGACCGCCCGATGGGGGTCGCAGAGGACGATTTGCGCGCCCATATCAATTATTTTGTCTACAAAGAACAAGCGGCTCTCAAACATCTTCTGGTGCACCAATACCGTGCCCTTCGCTTGAGTGGCCACCACCAATACAATACTGATGAGGTCGGGCGTAAAACCGGGCCAAGGATGGTCGGATACGGTCAGGATGGAGCCGTCTATGAATTTTTCGACCTCATAATGTTGCTGCGCGGGCACATGAATGTCGTTGCCCTTTATATCCAACCTGATACCCAACCGTTGGAAAACATCGGGGATATTGCCGAGGTGCGATACATCGGCATTCTTTATGGTGATTTCGCTCTGCGTCATGGCAGCCAAGCCAATGAAGGAACCGACTTCAATCATATCGGCCAA
>CAIVHI010000029.1 GCA_903905685.1 uncultured Bacteroidota bacterium
AGAAATCGCTGAAATATTTCAATACTATGTCCAAGTCTGTCTGTTTTTCCAAAATACGTAAGGAGAGCATACAAAGTTATAGAGAGTCCATGCCAAATCGAGCATAGGTAATTGCATCATTTTTTGCCGCCCACCCGCAGCTCGTGCGGCACCTTGCATCGCCCGCATCAAAAGTAGCATCCTAACTGCCGAAACCAAGATGGCCGCCCACCAAAAATGCGTGAACAGCAGTGCGAAACCATAGAGCCAAACTGCAGCCTGCGACCCGGCATATACCCCAAGGAGCACCTTGATGTGTGGCCGGTAATACTTGCCTGCCGAGAGGTGGCGGCTTTTTTGGGCGAAATATGACTTAAAGTCGGGCATGGCTTCCGACCATGTAACAACTTCACTACCAATCGCTATCCCCATGTTGGTTGCTGTGGCGGCCCCTGCTACCAGAAAATCGTCGTCGCCGGTGGGCACCTTGGCCCACCGCGATTGGCTTTGGGCACGGATATAGGAGGCCTTGGTGCAGGCCATGTTTCGGCCCACCGCCATGTAGGGCCTACCGGCAAGGGCATAGGTGGCCCACTGCAAAAACGTGTGCCTGGTCTCGAACCTGACGAACGCATTTAGGGCACCGGGCCTTACGTAGAAATCGGAAAACCCGGCCACGATTTCCTTGCCCTCAGCCAGCGGTGCCGCCATTGCGCGCAGCCAGTCCGGGCTTGCGGGTCGGCAATCGGCATCGGTAAAAACCAAGCCGGTGTATCGCGCGGCATCAATACCTTTCGACATCGCGAATTTTTTACCGGGAGCAGTGCGGACATCGCACTCCGCAAGGGTGACTACCGAAAGATGGGGATAGGTGCTTTGTAAAACCGACAACACCTGTGCAGTATCGTCGGTAGAGCAGTCGTTCACCACCACGACCTCAAACATCGGGCTACCATCAATTGCACTGTAGTCTTGGGTTAAAATGGCGGGCAGATTGGCGCTGAGGTTTTGGGCCTCGTTTTTGGCACAAACCACTATCGAAACCGCCAACCTTGCCTCGGCAGGCACATTACGCGGCGACAACTTGAAGATGCGGCGGAAAAAATACAGGATGTAGCCCACATTTACGGCGGCGCAAAACAGGAACAGCCCAAATGCAATATCGGTAAGCACTACCCACAAAGTTAATAGCGTTGGCAACAATACCTACCCAATGCCTTAGTGGGCAAAATCTGTATCGTAGTTTTTAATGCGCTCGGCAGATGGATTGTAATACCCGAATTTGACATGCGGGAATTCCTCATGAATGATATCCATCATCTGCAAAATGCCAATGAACTCGCCCCCGTCGGTGATGCCCATATTGCCCAAATACCAATCGGGGTCTATGTTGAAATTGCGCCATTGAATCATGTCGAGTCCGGTTTCGGCAATGAAGGCGCAAAACGCTTCCACTTCCGCTACCGTATCGGTCACCCCGGGAAACACGAAGTAGTTGACAGACGCCCACCCACCGTGGCGTTTCACGGTTTTGATGCTCTCCTTGAGGTCTTTAAACTCGTAGTTGTTGGGACGGTAATACTTGGTATACAGGTCTTTCTGAGCCGAGTTCATACTCACACGGATGGAATTCAGTCCGGCCTTCATCAGTTCTTCCACCGCCTTGGGGTTGCTGCCGTTGGTATTGATGTTGATGG
>CAIVHI010000030.1 GCA_903905685.1 uncultured Bacteroidota bacterium
AAATTTATGTTAGCGCAAACCACGCGGTCACGCCGCTTATGGTAGCTGCCTACCGAATAATGGCAATCAATGGCCTACATCGGCAAGCATGCTTTTGGCGCGGGCGTTTTCGGGGTGGCGTTTCAGCATTTGCCGCAGGTATTTGGCTGCTTCGCCATTCTTTTGGTGGTCGTGCCAATAGATGGCCAGGTTGAACAGGTTGCTCTCATAGTCGGGGTCCAGCGCATACGCGTGCAGCATGAAGGCCAGGGCTTTGTCATCGTTGCCCAAACGCATTTCCAGGTATCCCAAGTTGGTATTCGCGCTGATGTTGTTCGGGTTTTGCTCCAAGATGAACTTCAATACCGGTACCGCATTATCCTTATCGCCCAGCGAAAGCAGGCAGGTGGCATACTTGTTTTCGAAGTCGAGGGCGTATTTTTCCAGCGTCACCGCCCGCTTGTACCAATTCAAAGCCCGTTCGGGGTGCATTTGCTTGTAGTATGCCTCGCCAATGCGGTAGGCGGTCCATGCATCGTTCACGCTATCGGGCGGCAACACTTCGGCAAAATCGGTAATCAGTTGAAAATTGCTCCTCCAAAACCAAATCCGGATGCGGTCTTTGTTGTAGGCCGTTTTGCGCTCCGCATCGCTCGCCAAGTCCAAGTGGGCCGAGGCGGAGTCCAGTAGTCCTGGCGAATTGGACGCATACCGTTCGAAAAATTCCAAGAATGCGCGGGCTTGGGCCAGCTCACCGGGATTAGGGTCGTTGATGCATTTCATGCCCAAGAACTTGGTTATTTTCCCGCCGTCTCTCTCATCTCCCGGCCGTTTGCGGATGTAGTGGTCGGTCACCGCCACGTGGGGGATGTCGATACTGGAGTTGTGGGGCATGTGGCAGGTTACGCAGTCGTCGTTTTTGGCGGCGCGCTCTGCCTTGCCGGCCTTGCAGTCGGCCTTCTCGGGGGTACCGCCGTGGCAGTTGAGGCAGGCATTGATGTATACCGACCTTTCGGTGAACTTCACACTGACGTGCGGATTGTGGCACGTGATGCAGCTCATTTTCCCCGACTCCACGTAGCAGCGGCTCTTCTTCATGCGCTCCACGTGCGATGCCATAATCATCTTATCCTGTGCACCTTCATAGGTGGGCATAAACACATGTTCCACTTCCGACAAATCCATACCGGGCCGGAAGTCGAAAAAGGTCTTGCCGTCGTTCAGCACGGCTACGCCTTGCAGGTGGCACCGCTGACAAATGTTGTTCTGCTTGTCGGTAGGCAGGCGGCGGGGGTTCACTATGGAGTAGTCGGGCCCTTTGGAGGTGTCTACGATGTGCCCGGTAGTTTTGTCCTGCACGTGCAGACTGCCGGGGCCGTGGCAGCGCTCGCAGTCGATACCGGTTTTAAGTGCGGTGAATTTGTTGTCGCTTTGGGGTTCAAAATCGGGGTAGCCGTTGTGGCAGGTCATGCATTCGGCTTCAATCATCCGGCCAAAGCGGCTACTGGCGCCTTTCTCGAATCCGGGAGCCAAGTCCCATTGTTGCTTTTGGGTGTAGAAGGTAATGGGAGCCTGAAACAGATAGCCGTTGATGCTGTAGATGTGCGAATTGGTGTGTTGCCCGGACCCCACGATGTAGTCAATTTTCTGTACCAGCTTGTGGATGGTATCGCGCCCTTCCAGCCGGTACTCCATGATGTAAAGCGAATCGTTGTTCCAGTAGGGTTTGTAGTAATAGTCCAATGCAGAATCATAGACCAAGGCATGGGTCGGACTAAAGTCGGCGGCCGACTTGGTGCGGGTGGCATAGTCGAACGATTGCCCCATACCCGTTTTGATAAACGTTTGGTAAACGGGCTCATGGCAGGTGCGGCAGGTCTGCATTCCCACATACTTCGCCGATGTGTCGTATACGTTGCGCCATGGCGACTGTGCCAACGGCTTGGGTTGGGTGCAATACCATGCGGGAATGAGGGTGCACAAGGCAACCGCCACAAGCAATGCGTTTCTAACTCTTCCCGGTGAAATAGGCATACGGTTGGGTGTAACGCCCAAAAATACTGCATTTGCGCTTTCGCGACATGCGCAAGGCGGGTGGGCGGCAAAAGGGCTATAACGAATCGCGGGATATTCCCATTTTGAGAATATCCCGCGATTGATTTTCTAATGCTTTCTCTAAGGCGTTTCTAAATCGCCTCCCGAAGATTCTAATTTATGCAGAAGCCACCAAGGTATCCAACACTTGGTTCATGTTGCGCACCGCATCTGCCGACTTGTTGAATGCGGCTTTTTCTTCCTCGTTCAGTTTGTAATCGATGATGTTTTCCCAACCGTGCTTGCCAATGACTACGGGAACGCCGAGGCAGATGTCGTTTTGGCCGTATTCGCCTTCCAGAAATACGCAGCAAGGGAAGACTTTACGCTCGTTGCGAACGATGGATTCCACCAATGCAGCGCCGGCGGCACCGGGAGCATACCAGGCGCTGGTGCCCAGCAACTTGGTGAGGGTGGCACCGCCCACCATGGTGTCGGCAGCAACCTGTTTCAGTTTGTCGGCAGCAATCAAGTTGGAGACCGGCGTGCTGTTCAGTGTAGCCAAGCGCGTCAGCGGAATCATGGTAGTATCGCCATGGCCGCCTATAACGGTAGCGTGCAGGTCGTTCTGAGAGCAGTTCAATTCTTTTTGGAGGTAACACTTGAAGCGTGCGCTATCCAAAATGCCGCCCATACCGATGATGCGGTTTTTGGGAAGACCTGTAGATTTCAACGCGAGGTACGTCATGGTATCCATAGGGTTGGAAATGACCACAATGATGGCGTTGGGGCTGTATTGCAGCAGGTTTTTGCAAACTGATTCTACAATGCGGGCATTGGTGCCAATCAATTCTTCGCGCGTCATGCCCGGCTTCCTTGGGATACCCGAGGTTATGACCACCACATCGGAATCTGCAGTTTTGGAATAGTCGTTGGTAACGCCAACCACGCGGGTGTCGAAGCCAAGAAGCGAGCAAGTTTGGGTGATGTCAAGGGCTTTGCCTTCGGCAACCCCTTCCTTGATGTCGAGCAATACCAGTTCTTCGGCCAGTTCTTTGCGGGCAATATTGTCGGCACATGTGGCACCTACTGCACCGGCACCAACTACTGTAATTTTCATTATAAATGTTTTTTAGTTAGTAATTCAAATCGAAGGTCAAAGATAGAGATAAAGTTTTAGACAAACCACTTTGGATGCACCCACTTTGGGCAGCATTGTCACTGACGTTCATCACAATTTTCTATAATGCCCCTAATGTATTTTTGGCTATCCGGGCTACTAATCCACCCAATCGCAAATAAAGACGTTGGTATCGTGACCGCCGCCGTTGTTGCGGTTGGACGAGAAAATGAACTTTTTGCCATCGGGAGAGAACATCGGGAAGGCATCGAAGCTGCCATCGTGGGAGATGCGTTCCAGTCCGGTACCGTCCAAATTGATAAGGTAGAGGTTGAAGGGGAATCCGCGTTCGTATTCATAGTCTGATGCAAACACGATGTGTTTTCCGTCGGGCGTAAAGGCAGGCGCCCAGTTGGCCTTGCCCAAGTGTGTCACTTGGTGGGCGTCGGTGCCATCGGCATTGGCCACAAATACTTCCATGTGGGTAGGCATCACCAGTCCTTGAGCCAAGAGGTCTTTGTATTCTTTGATCTCGTCGGGCGTGGTTGGGCGGGAGGCGCGCCACACAATCTTTGACCCATCAGGCGAGAAGCACGCACCACCATCATAGCCGAGGTCGTGCGTTATCTGCTTCACATTGGTGCCGTCCAAGTTCATGGTATAAAGTTCGATATCGCCACTACGCGAGCTCGTGAAGATGATTTTGTCGCCCTTTGGGGAGATGGTGGCTTCGGCATCATAGCCGGCGGTATTGGTGAGTTGCTTCACGATGTTGCCGTCAAAATCGGCCACAAAGATGTCGTAGCTGTCATATACCGGCCATACATACTTCTTGATTTTCGCTCGGTCGGGCTCCTGTGGACAGGCATCGCCGGCTTTGTGGGTAGATGCGTAGAGGAAGTGCTTGTGGTCGGGCATGAGGTAGGCGCAAGTGGTGCGGCCTTTGCCGGTACTTACCCGCTTGTATTCAAACTTCTTTTTGGTAG
>CAIVHI010000031.1 GCA_903905685.1 uncultured Bacteroidota bacterium
AAAGCTGTTGCATTACGGACAAGTGGTAGTGCCGTTTCTGGAAGGGTATTGGGAAAACATACCCGATGGTTTTGCCCGGAATAGGGCAGAAGAGCTCATCGGTAGGGTCAATTTCTTGGCTTTGCACCGCGAGTTGGCAGTATGGGCTGCACAAAAAAAGCCAAACCTCATTCGCGGTGCCGCGTTGGTAGCTAAATTTCAATATCCTGGGTTGGATGTCGACCGGGTACTTTTGCAGTTCGACAAGATAAAGAAGGATGTGTGGTTGGAACTGAATGCCTACATGACAGCGTTGGAGCAGGTCAATGTAATCAACACCATGATTTTCAAGTACTATAAATATCATGGGCACGACCTATCGGAAAGGAACCTGGGTCATTTTTTTGTGAATGACCTACTAGCGACCAAACACGGGAACGCATATTCCATTGGGGTGATTTATTTGGCGCTGTGTGAGGCCCTGGACGTGCCGCTCTTTGCGGTGGATATTCCCCGCCAATTCATTTTCGCTTATATAGATTTGGTGCACAATTACCTCTATCCACACGATGAAGGGGAGCAAAAAATCAGGTTTTTCCTGGACCCCGCTACAGGAGTGTTGTATACGCAAAACGATGTAGATGTATATCTCGATAAAATTCATGCAGTGGATCGGTCCACGTTTTTCCATCCGCTACCAACCAAGCGCATCATATTTAAAATGATGGAGGAGTTGGCATTGTGTTTCCGATACAAGAAGGAAGACTCCCGAGCAGATGAACTCGTGGAACTGATGCAAATCCTGCTACCGAATGTCGATGAAGCCCAATAACTGATGCGGGTTTCCATAGAAAATGATTCCATTCACCATTCCGCATTGCCCGATGGGTTATTTTTGAGGCAATAAAATTGGTTGGTTTATGAAGATCACTTTTTATGGCGCGGCACGGGTGGTAACCGGCTCCAAACATCTTTTGCAGATTAATCCTGACAAGCAGGTATTGTTGGACTGTGGCTTGTTTCAAGGTATGGGTAAGGATACCATTTCGCTCAATTCCCATTTCGGCTTTGAGCCAAGTGCCTTGTACTGCGTCATAGTGTCTCATGCGCACATAGACCACGTGGGGCTTTTGCCAAGATTGGTAAAAGAGGGTTTCTCCGGCAATATATATTGTACACCACAAACGCTCGAACTGGCAAAGCTGTTGATGACGGATTCCGCATTTATTCAGGAAAGCGATGTGGCCCACGTGAACAAGATGCGGGAGAAGCAAGGACGTCCGCCTGAGGAGCCCCTCTACACTGTGGAAGATGCGCAGCGTGTGTTTCCGCACTTGGTACCCGTGCAAATGGGGCAGCACTATCAAATCGACGATAGTTTGGACTTACTCTATACCGATGCAGGCCATATATTGGGTGCTGCGGTTGTAAACCTTACCATTAAGGAAAACGGCACCACGAAACGATTGGCATTTAGTGGCGATGTTGGCCGATATGGAGATCTGATCTTGAAGTCGCCCTCGGCTTTTCCGCAGGCCGACTATATTATAATGGAGTCTACCTACGGTAACCGACTGCATGAAGCCGTGGCTAGCCCCACCGACAAATTGCATGAATTCATTGTGGATACCTGTATTCGGCGAAGGGGCAAGCTCATCATTCCGGCATTCAGCGTGGGTCGCACCCAAGAATTGCTGTTCTTACTGAACCGGTTGGAATTGGAACACCGGCTTCCCGATTTGGATTACTACGTGGACAGTCCGTTGTCAATAGAAACCACTGAGCTCATCAAGCAACATCCCGAGTGTTTTAATAGCGACGTAAGGAAGTTGATGAAGGCAGACCCCGATATTTTTGGATTCAAAGGTCTACAGTACACGAACACTGCGACCGACTCGATCGCGCTGAACGAAGTGCGTAAGCCATGCGTCATTATCTCGGCTTCAGGAATGGCCGAAGCCGGCAGGGTAAAGCACCATATTGCACACGCTATCGATGATGCACGAAATACAATATTGATTGTAGGGTACTGCGAACCCCATTCGCTTGGAGGCCGGCTAAGGGCCGGAGCCGAGGAGGTCTCTATTTATGGTGCGAAGCACACCGTGAAGGCCAAAGTGGGCGTGATAGAATCGATGAGCGCCCATGCTGATTTTAACGACTTGTGCCAATGGCTCTCTTGCCAGGAGCCGAAAAAAGTGCGTCGCCTGATACTCGTCCATGGCGAATATGAGGGTCAACAGGAATTTCGTGAAAAATTGATCCGTAAAGGCTTTATGGACGTTTCAATACCAAAATTGGGAGAGGAGATTGGCTTGGGCGATTAGGAGAGGTGGCATTGGGACGATTTATATAAAAAATTATGTAAAAAGCACCCAAGCAAAACCTACCCAAACTACGTCTGTATTGGTAGCGATG
>CAIVHI010000032.1 GCA_903905685.1 uncultured Bacteroidota bacterium
AGTTCGCCCTTGTTGTCGGCAAACGGGTTGTTGATGTCGATGCGGTCTTCATAATGCGCCCAAGTCTTAAAGATGTCCGATACTTTCTTGAAAAGCAACTTGAAGTCGGTTGGGGTTTTGCGCAAGTGCCGTGCAATTTTGTCGGCGGTTAGGGAGATACCTGCAAACTCCAAGAAAGGAACCAATTCCGCTATTGCGCTGTTGGGATTGTTGGCTGATGCCTTGTTGACCAGTTCGGTGAAATTATGGGGGTGGTCGGGCGTGGGTTGCCCTGGCGTGCCGCCGTAATAGAGCCGGTGTGCGACATCTTTACGGAAAATTTTATCTGGACCTACAAGGGCAGACCGCTTGAAATTCTCAATCCACCGTTGTTCGGTTTTTTCGAAGCCCACAATGCCGGGTTTTTATGGCCGTCTCCAAAGGTACGGCATGGGTGGTGAAAACCTGCCGGTAGAATTATGGTGTCTGTCTTTCCACCACCTAGCCGGTGGCTATATGTCTTATGATGCTTAATGAGCTCAATGGAAGCACTGCCTGGCCATTCATTGACTCAGTATAATGAACGCCTACTGCACCAGCAGCTCATTTCACCTTCATTTGTGCAAAATAAGGATGGTCGGGATTGACCAAAAGCTCTTGGCGGAGCGGGTGTATCAGCACGTCCATATCTTCGAGCGGGATACAGCCCAATAGGGGCTCGGCATCGCCAGGGAGAATCATGGCGTTGCAAATGGTTCGCCGGTTTTTGAAACGCAGTTCAACCGACGAGGCAACTTCGCATTCTAAAAACGAGCCATTTGCCAATTGGGCCTTCCTTTTTTCCAAAATTGGGAATTGAAGCTGTTCTTGGATGCGCTCATTGATACACAACATATCGGCACCGGTATCTACCCGTATATTGACAAACATTTTCCTTACCTCTTCAGGATCAATTACTTTTCTGCGTGCAAACGCCAAGTCGTCATTGTTGATCAGTTCTATATCGGCATATATGGCGCCCATAGGAGCGAAGTTAACGCAATGCAAGCATTTTTGACATGGGTAGTGGAGGGTATAGGCGGGGGGCGGTCGGATAGTCGGCACTGTGGCCCGTGAACAACTTGATGAAATCAGGAAGACGATCTAACATACACCAATCTTCGCGCGCGTGGTCAGGGCGGGTTTCGGCTTTCTGTTCTGTAACGATTGAAGCTCTTAAATCGCGTCCGTCCCACTCCTTTTTCAACCACAACTGCGACATTGGTCGGAAAAAGTTATTTTTGCTTGGCTATTGCTTCCCCCCCATGCGCATCTCCCTTGTTGTGTTGTTGTTGCTGTTCTGCCTGCCTGCCCGTCCGCAACAGCAGAAGGAGGTGCAGATGCAATTCTCCAAATCGCAACTGGAGGAAAAACGCAAGGAGATTCAGGATGCCATCAATGAGACCGAGCGGCAGTTGGAATCCATCAAGCAGGATAAAAACGCCACCATAAGTCAGTTGCGCGCGTTGCAAAACAAACTGGCCGAGCGCCAGCGGCTCATTGCCAATATCAATGAGAGCATTCGCGACATCGACAACAACATCGAAGTGTCCTCGCACGAGGTAGGCAATCTTAAAAAGGCGCTCGAAAGCTACAAAATCAGGTATGCTCAGAGCTTGCGATACTCTTATGAAACGCGGAGTTCCTACGATATGATGGCCTTCCTATTTTCGTCGGCATCGTTTAACGAGGCGCTGAGGCGCATGAAATACCTGAAAAAGTACCGCATGTACCGCGTTCACCAAGTGGAACAAATAAGGACCACGCAGGCTAAACTGCAAAACAAAATCGGCATTCTGAATGCCCAAAAGGCTCAGAAAGACGAATTGTTGAGCTCCCAAATACAACAGAAACAAGTGCTGTTGAAGGAGTCTGACGAGACTGACAAAGTGGTGAAGGAACTCAAGGGCAAGGAAGGCCAGTTGATGAAGGAAATTGAGAAAAAGCGCGTAGTGGCGGCCAGAATCAACGAAGCCATAAATGTGGTGATAGAGCGTGAAATGGAGGCTGCCCGCAAGAAGGCAGAGGAGGAAGAGAAAAAACGTGCTGCGGCCAGCAAGACCGCGCCTCCAAAACCCGCCACCAAGCCCGCCGTGCAGCCCACCCCGGCTGCTGAGTATGAACCTCCATCCTCCATCAAAAGCTATACGCCGAAGCCCAAAGCCAAGACCGATGCGGAAGTACCACTTTACCTCACCCCTACCGACATGGCGTTGTCGAACAGTTTTGAAGGCAACAGGGGTAGGCTGTACTGGCCGGTAGACAAAGGCTTCATTTCCGACCACTTCGGCACCCATCCACACCCATTGGCAGAGAAGGTGATGATTGATAATCCGGGTATAGATATCAGGACATCGGAAGGTGCCACCATTATGGGTGTCTTCGATGGCACGGTGAGCAGTGTGTTCTCCACGGTGGGCAGCAACCAAGTGGTCATCATTCAACATGGCAATTACTTCACGGTCTACAACGGTCTGCAAAGTGTGTCGGTTAAAAAAGACCAACATGTAAATGCCCACCAACCCATAGGCACCGTGGCCAAGAACGATGAAGGGGAACCCACCGTGAATTTCCAGATTTGGAAAGCCAATGCCGGCGGGAAGAAAGGCCAAACCAAGCTGAACCCCGAGCAATGGATCGGAAAACTGAAACAGCCCTGACAACCTGCCAAGTATTTCTATCCATGCGTGCCTGCCTCTTCATCCTGCTCCTATTTGCGGCCACCGGCGCAACGGCGCAATTGCAGCCCGGCGACACCCGAACTCGTCTGGAAACGCAACGGAAGGAGATTTTGCAGCAAATAAGTGCAACCGAGCAGGAACTGACCCAGTTGAGGACGGAGAAAACGGTGACCCTCAACCGCATGAAGGTGCTCCAAATGCAACTGGAGGAGCGTACCAAACTCATCGAAAACCTGAATGAAGAGGTGGCCTACATAGACCGGACGGTTGAAGAATATGAAGCCCGTATAGCAGGACTGAAACGGAAGCTGAATAGGTACAAACTACAATACACCAAATCCATCAGGTATGCCTACAAGAGCCGAACATCGCTCTCCATGATGGCCTACTTGTGTTCCTCGCAAGACTTCAACGAGGCCATCAGACGACTGCGCTACCTCCAAGTGATGCGGGCGATGCGCATGCAGCAGGCCGAAAAAATAAAGGCCACCCACGCCGAAATTTATCACCAACTCGACATCCTGAATGCCGAAAAAGCCAACAAAAACAAGCTGCTGGCCGATTTGAGCCTCCAAGGCAAGTCTATGCAGGCCGCCAAGCAGGAAACCGACAATGCGGTGAAGGACCTCTCCGGCCGGGAGAAAGAATTGCAAGCGGAAATAGCGGGCAAAAAGAAATCGGCCAAACGGATTGATGATGCCATTGAGGCCATCATCAAATCGGAAATGACCCTGTCGGAGGAAGAGACGGTGGGCAAGGTGAAAAAACCGGCTAAAGATGATGCCGAGGAGCCCCTGCCGGAGGAGCGCCGCAAGCACGGCAAAGAGGCACCTGCTGCATTGCCGGTAATGCCCCCCGAAGAATTGACATTGGCTCACCGCTTCGAAACCAACCGGGGCAAATTGCCGTGGCCGGTGGACAAAGGCACGGTGAGCTGCCATTTCGGCAAGTACAGCCTTAAAAACATCGAGTACTTCAGCAACGGGGTAGACATCCGCACGGTTACCTATGGCATAGTGAAGGCCGTTCACGATGGCACCGTGAGCAGCGTTGTGGAGCTGGATGGCAAGTTGATGATACTGGTGCGGCACGGCAATTATTTCTCCGTTTACGGCAATATCATCAAGAGCATGGTCATCAAGGGCGAGAAAGTGACTGCCGGCAAGCCCGTGGGGCTGGTAGCCAACAATGAGGAAGGCTACCCCACGTTGAATTTCCAAATCTGGAAATCGGCCGGTAGCGGCAAGGGCACCACCGTGCTCGACCCCGAACAGTGGTTGTCGCGCTCGGTGCATTGATGGGCTGTGGGTGCAAGGGGTGGAGAAGTTACTCGCGATGGGCTTATCGGTTCAGTTCTTAGGCTATTTTTTCTCGTTGCCCACATCCGAATGGTCTATCAAGTCGTCGCCCTCGTTGTTGATGTTGCGGTGGTGGCCAAAGATGTAGCCGCCGGCTATACCCCATAACCTGTTCTTGTCCGACTCGCCCCCCAAACCTATATCGTTGATGCCCGGACGGAAGAACGCTTTGAAAAACAGGCCGGTACCCAATTCATAGCCTGCCGAAAGATCGAGGCCGAGGTCGAAGCTGCCGACCGGATTGGCATTCTTACCCGTAATGACGGCGATGTTGAACGAGGTGTCGTAGGCAACACCGCCATAGGTGCCGGTTGCATGTAGTTTGTTGCGCCCCGCCAACACATAGGCCGGCGTGACCCCAATTCCGAATGTGACGCGCCCCTTGCCTTGAATGCCCGTTTTGTAAAGCAATGCAAAGGGCACTTCCGCATAACCCAAAGTAATGGTCTGCGTCACTTTTTCGTTGAAGGAGTCGTTTTCGTGATAGGAAAAATCACGTTGGTCACCCTGGCGCGAAATACGCAGTCCAACTTGCAGGTAGAACTTGTGGTTGAGGTCCACATCGAAAAAGCCGCCAAGTTTGCCGCCCAAGATGGCGGAATTGGATGCCGAAGTATAGAATGGTCCAGGCGCAAAATGCATTTCCGCAATACCCAAGCCCGCCTCGAAGCCATACCCCGATTGTGCACGGGCTATAGGCATGGATAACAGGCACAGCATAAAAAAAAAGATGTTCTTCATTCCATTTCGTTTATGGCAGCCGCAATGTGTTTGGCCACTTCGCAGTGGTATTGGTTGTCACCGAAGGTACGCACCCATTTCACCCGTTTTACGGCATTTGTCAAAAAAATTTCATCGGCATCCAGTAGGTCTTCCGTAGAAATGGGGCGGCAGACGGTCTCGGGCATGGCCTCGAGAATGACCTCCCGAATGATGCCGGCCACACATCCTTCCGCCAATGGGGGGGTGGAGACGACTCCATCTTTCACTAGGAACAGGTTGGCAATCGTACTCTCTGCGATTCGTCCGTAGGTGTTGGGTATCAAAGCATCGTTCCAGCGGTGTTCTCTAGCCTGATTGGCTGCAAGCACGTAAATCATCGCGTTGCAGGCTTTCAAGTTGGCAGTGGTGTCGGTTGTTTTGGCTATGCCTTCGGCAATGCCCACCACCAAGCCGTTTTCGTTGAGATGCGTCACGGTATCCGATACCGGCAGACATTCTATCACGAATTGTACCCCGTCAGACAGATGGTCAAAAATGCCACCGTGCCCACCAAACAGCTGCACCCGTACACGGCAGGCTTCGCCTAGTCCGTTCTTTTTCACCGTTGCAGGTATGTGGCGGTCGAATAAATCGCGGTCGAAATGCAAAGGCCGCTTCAAGCCCAACACATCTAGCCCGCCTTTCATGCGGTTTCGGTGCCGGTCGGCAAAGCAGATGCAGCCATGTTTCACGAGCATGGTCTCGAAAATGCCGTAACCGTAACGGAAGCAGCGGTTGTCGACGGGTATTGCCGGGCCGGAGGCGGGAAGCAGTTTTCCGTTCAGGTTGATAAAAGCCATATTGTGCGCTGCAAAAGTACGGGCGTGCGGGCAAATGGGGCACACTGCAGCACCCAAATATCACGATCAAGTTTAACCTATCAGACTATTGTAAAATTCGTACTTTCGCCCCGCAATGCCACCGGAAATTTCCATTGTAGTCCCGCTCTTCAACGAAGAGGAGTCTTTGCCGGAGTTGTTGGCCTGGATCAACCGCGTATGTAATGAACATCACTACAGCTACGAGGTGATCATGGTTGATGATGGAAGCACAGACAACAGTTGGGACGTGGTGTGCGACCTCGCGAAAGCCTATTCCCAAATAAGGGGCATCCGTTTCCAACGAAATTACGGCAAGAGTCCCGCCCTTTATGAAGGTTTCCGTGCCGCAACCGGCAAGGTTGTCATCACGATGGATGCGGACCTGCAAGATAGCCCCGACGAAATACCCGAGCTCTACAAGATGGTGGTGGAAGGCGGTTTCGATTTGGTGAGTGGTTGGAAAAAAGTGCGTTACGACAATGCCGTGACGAAAAATCTGCCGTCCAAACTTTATAATGCCGTGAACCGCCGCCTAAGCGGTATCAAGCTTCACGACATGAACTGCGGGCTCAAAGCCTACCGGCTGAAGGTGGTGAAGAGCATTGAGGTTTATGGCGAAATGCACCGTTTTATTCCCGTGCTGGCCAAAAACGCGGGGTTCAAGAAAATAGGTGAGAAAGTGGTGCAGCACCGCCCCCGCAAGTTTGGCGTCTCCAAGTTTGGCTGGGAGCGGTTCATCAACGGTTTCCTCGATTTGCTGTCCATCCTGTTCATGAGCAAGTTTGGGAAGAAACCCATGCACTTGTTTGGCGCATTGGGCTCGCTCATGTTTCTTACCGGCTTCATCTGCATCAGTTGGCTCATCGGAGACAAGATTTTCCATGCTGAAGAAGTTGGGCTTACCAACAAACCTGCGTTCTACTTGGCCCTCACCACCATGATAATGGGTACGTTGTTTTTCCTCACCGGCTTCGTCTCCGAACTTGTAGTCAGAAATGCCTCCGACAGGAATGCTTACCTTGTAGAAACCAGAATAGGATTCGAATAGCTTTAAGTTGTAGGTAACGTCATTTGTTTTCGGTTGATTTTCAATCGCGAAAAAGGGCTGAATCCAATTAACAATATTTTGCGTTATTTACACATACTTTTATCGCTTCCGTTTCAATCCATTAAAACTGCTTAGGTCTGCCATGCGCAAGATAATGTATTCGTTAATTGCATGCTTTGTATTGGTGTCTTTCACTGCATCTGCGCAGCGCGATACCTCCCGTTCCAAGACCGGTGCCCCTGCAGGTGCCAAGGCGCCCATCCCCGATTTTGGCAGCGTGTCGGGTAAGGTTACCGACGCGCAAGGCAACCCGGTTGGCTACGCAACGGTTACCCTATTGCGACGCGACTCGAGTGTGGCCAATGGAGACCTCACCCAAGACGATGGCTCCTTCAACATCACACCTACCGGCACCGGCAAATTCAGGTTGCGCATAGAGTCGATTGGGACGATTACGAAACTCATGGATTTGGAAATAACTCCGGATGCCCCCAACAAGAATCTGGGCAAAATAAAACTCACACCCACCGAGACTGCATTAAAGCAGGTTGACGTGGTTGGAGAGCGGCCAGTTATCGAGATGAAGGTAGACAAGAAGGTATTTAATGTCGAGAAAAACATTACTGCCGCAGGCGGAAGTGTGTCTGACGTGCTCCAGAATGTGCCCTCCGTATCTGTAGACGCCGATGGGAATGTAAGCCTGCGCGGAAATACAGATGTGACCATCTTGATAGACGGCCGTCCGGCAACGCTTTTGGGCTCCGATGTGGCCTCAGCGCTGCAAAGCCTACCTGCGGGCAGTGTAGACAATATCGAGGTCATCACCAACCCATCAGCCAAGTATGACGCACAAGGCACAGCCGGCATCATCAACATCGTTACCAAGAAAGACGGAAGGTTGGGCATCAACGGCAACATCACCCTGGGTGTGGGCAGTGGAGACAAATACAATGGCAATGCCGGCATCAACATCCGCAAGGGCAAGTGGACGGCCTTCGCCAACGGCAGCTTCCGCATCAACAATACCTATAACGATGTGACCACCCTACGGTCCAACATCAACCAACTTGGTTATGTAAACCAATCTTTTGCCACCTTCGAGGAGGTTCCACGCCACTTCAACGGCTCGTTCAACTCCGTAGGCGTCACCTACGATCCGGATAAGAACAACTCCTTCAGCCTTACGGAAAACATCAACTTCATGGAGTTTGGGTTCAAAGACAATTCCAATTACTACATCTTCAACAATCCTACCGATACTATTTCGTCCTTTCGCCAGTATCGCAATACCGATTTCAAGGTCGACATTTTTTCGCTCTCCACCAATGCCAACTACAAACACAAGTTTAGGAAGAAAGACGAAGAACTGACGATTGATGTGACCGGCGCCACCTCCATGATTACGCGGACGCAAAACTACCTCACGTCCATCTTGGCCGATACTTCCAAAATGTTTGTAACTCCAACCGTCGAGAGTGCGCCGGCAACGGGTGGCAACAACAGCGTGAATGTGGCGGCCGACTTCACCGACCCGCTGTTTACTGCCAACGGCAAGCTCGGATTGGGCATCAAATCTCAATTCTTCGGATTTAATTCAAGTGGACTGCCACAGATAGATACAGGTAAGTCTAAAAACGCATATGTGGATTCCACTTTGCTGGCCGATTACAACTATACAACCTCGATACAGGCGGCCTACGTAAACTGGAGCGACCAAGTGGGCAAGTTCGGGTATCAGGCCGGTTTGAGGGTGGAAGATGCCATTTATAGCGGGACCGGAACCGTGCCACGAGATACATCTTACAAAAACAGCTTCTTGAACCTGTTCCCTTCTGCATTCGTGTCCTACAAACTGACCGACAATCAAAGCATTTACCTCAGCTATAGCCGCCGCACCAACCGTCCCGACTTCAGGTCGCTATTGCCGTTCAAAGATTTGTCGAACCCCGGCACGGTGAACATGGGCAACCCGACGTTGCTCCCCGAATTTATCGACAACTTGGAGTTCAGCTACAACAAATCGGACAAACGCGGCGACAATTTTATCGTAAGCGCCTATTACTCCTATACCCGCAACCTCACGCAGCGGGTGACTAGGAGTGTAACTGCAGCCGATTCGGCCATTGGGTTGAAGCAGGAGGTAGGCGAATTGCTCTCGTTGCCCCTCAATATTGCGTCGGGTGCCACTTATGGTCTGGAGGGCACCGGCCATTTCCAATTCACCAAGTGGTGGGATGCGACGGTAAATGCGAATTTCTTCCAAAACTACCTCAGCGTTGATGGCGGCAACACGGTAGACACCGTCTACCACTTGGTGAACAGTAATGGTTTTTCTTGGTTCGCTAAAGGCAATACCAGTGTAAAGCTTCCAAAAGGATTCACCATCCAAGCCAACGTGAACTATGAATCGCCGAAAGTGATTGCCCAAGGCACATTACAGGAATCGTGGTGGGCGGATTTGGCGGTGAAAAAGGGCTTTTTGAAAAACAAAATCACATTGGTGCTCAATGTCTCCGACATTTTCAATACCCGTAGGTTCGTTACAGACTACAGCTTGACCCATTATTATGAAAACATCAATCGCGTTAAGGAAAACCGTATCGCGAATTTCTCTGTCTCTTACCGTTTCGGTAAGGCCGACGCCGGCAAGGGCAAGAAACCCAAGATGGAAGACAAGTCTTTGAAGCCCGACGAGAAGTCGAGGGAAAACAACCTGAAGGAAGGCGATGATAGCAATCAGGGTGGAGACGGCCCCATGGTGAAACCAAACGGTGGCGGGAAAAACTGATTTTTACCGCTATTTTTGTAATCGAAAAGAGATTGAACATGAGAACCGCAATTCTGGCAGTGGCATTTGTATTGACGTTGCAGCCCATGCAAACCAAGGCGCAATTCGGCAACCTCATTAAAGATGCGGAAGCCATAGTTGGCGATGCGTCGGGCTCTACAAAGGGGAGCTCCTTAAGCTCCAAGGATATTGCTGATGGGCTGAAGCAGGCATTGCAAGTGGGTGCAAAAAACGCCACATCGAAAGTATCGGCAGTGAACGGATTTTTCGGCAATGCAGTCATCAAGATATTGATGCCGCCCGAAGCCCGCAATGTGGAAACCGAGGTGCGCGCCCTCGGCTTTGGTGCCCAAGTAGACCAAGCCATCTTGTCTATGAACCGTGGTGCCGAAGATGCGTCCCAGAAGGCGTTGCCCATCTTCGCCGATGCCATCACCCACATCACCATCGAGGACGGGCTTTCCATATTGCGCGGCAACAAAGACGCAGCCACCCAATACCTGAAGGGCAAAACAACGGCGGCTTTGACGCAGGCCTTCCTCCCTACCATCAAAGCCTCCCTCGATAAGGTTGGCGCTACCCGTTATTGGGCCGAAGTGTTCCGCATTTATAACGAAATACCCTTTGTGCAAAAGGTGAATACCGACCTGCCGGGCTATGTGACCCAGAAGGCCGTAGCCGGCATTTTTGTGTGCATTGCCGATGAAGAAGCCAAAATAAGGGCCAACCCCGAGGCCCGGATTACCGACCTTTTGAAAAAAGTGTTCGGTGCAAAGTAGCTGCGCAAGTATTGCAGGAAAATAATCCACGAAAGCGGCATATATTGCCCCGTATTTTTATGCCGTCGTCTCCTCAAAATAGATAAAAAGCTTTATTTTGCGGATACAATGGTGAGTATTGGCGTTTTTTAAAATCTAAACTGCTTATGTCGAATGAGCTGAACAATGACCTTTCTGCTTGGTGGAAAGAACAGGAGTTTCCGGGCAAGGAATCCTACGGACTGTCTGACGATGGAGTGCTGTCGATAACCGGGTCTACCTATGCGAAAGCCCATGTGGTAGCTACACTGACCATGGAGACGGCCCCAACGGTTTTGGCAAACCTTCAAGAGAAGTTCTTGGTTGTCGAAGCCCGCTTTCGCGAATTGGAAGTAGAATGGTTGGCCGCCGACGACAAGTTGAAACTGACCGAGAAGCTGGACCATTTCAAAGAACAATTGGCCCAGGCGGCTGTCGTGGGAGATTTCACGAAAATGGAGGGTGTGATTGCCGATTGGGATGTAGCCCTTGTACAACTGAGTAAGGAAGCCTACGACCGCAAACAGAAACTTGCGGAAATGGCCGAAAGCCTTGCCGACAGCGATAATTGGAAAGAAACCGCCAATGCCTTCAAAGATATCATAGACCAGTGGAAAGCATCGGGCCACCTCGACAAACACCGTAGCGACAAGCTTTTTGGCCGCATAGAGGCCGCCCGTAAGAAGTTTCAAGACCGCAAGCGGCATTTTCAGGAGGAAGAAGGCAAGGACATGAACAACAACCTCGACCTTAAAATCGAGATTGTACAGCAGGCCGAAGCCATGGCCAACTCCGAAGAATGGAAAGCCGCCGCCGAAGCATTCCATAAACTCATGGATGCGTGGAAAGCCATTGGCCGTACCCCCAATAAGAAAAACGAGGAATTGTGGCAGCGGTTCATGACCGCCAAGAACACGTTCTTCGACCGTAAAAAAGTGCATTTCAACGATGTTCAACAAGAGCAGGAACAAAACCTCATCTTGAAGTCGGCCCTGTTGGAGCGCGCAGAAGCCATGAAGTACAGTAAAGACTGGGGCAAAACTGCCCAAGCTTATGCCGCCCTCATGGAGGAATGGAAGAAAATAGGCCGTGTGCCGGCTGCAAAATCGGACGACCTGTGGAAGCGGTTCAACGATGCCAGCGACGTGTTTTTCGAGGCCAAAAAACGCCATTCCGACAACTTTAGGCAGCAGCAGGAGGCCAACTACCAACTGAAGCAGGAGCTGCTGAACAGGGCCGAGGAAATCAAAGACTCCACCAGTTGGAGCGATACTACGGCCGAGATGAATACCCTGATGGACGAGTGGAAGAAAATAGGCCCCGTGCCCAAGGAACACTCCAATACCATTTGGGAGGCATTCGTATCGGCACGCAAACACTTCTTCAACCGTAAAGATGCCAATCGCGACCAGCGTAGGCAGCAGGCCGAAGCCCGCACCCTTGCCCGTGCCGATGAAATAGAGGCCCGAACCAAAGCCAAAATTGAAGACGCCAAGCAACAGGTAAAGCAACTGCACTCCGACATCCAGGAAGAAGAAGAAAAGATAGTGGACTTCAAGGCGGCGATGCAAAACATCACCCCAGGCAAGAAGGCCGCAGAGCTTACCGCCCACCTCGAGAAACTGATAGTGGAAAGTGCGGCACGCCTGCGCCAACTCAAAGAAAAACAAAGCCGCACACAAGAACAGCAACATGCCGTTCCGGATGGGCAAGAATAAAGCTTGAATAGGCTTTGGATAACAATCAATGGGAATGGAGACGCTCAGCGTCTCCATTCCCATTCTAGTGCAGGGTTAATGCTGTAACGGCGATGTGGGTTAGACGAACTAGGGTGCCTATTGCCGCGATTTGCCAGATACAAAATGGAGCTTCCCTACCTTTGATGAATCTTGCGGGCCTATGGTTGACCATTACAAAATATTGGGTTTGAGTGCATCGGCAGACACTGTAACAATCAGGAAGGCATACAAGCGGCTTGCATTGATCTACCACCCCGACATCAACGGCTCGCCCGATGCCGGCAAACGGTTCATGGAAATCCGGAATGCATACGAAATATTGACCGACCCGATAACAAGGGCAGCGCATGACCGGGAGCTGCAAGAATGGAGGAAGCCGAAGACTCCTCAACGACCCGGCACAAGCAATCGTGCCCCCGAAAAGGGATTTCAGGTGAACTGGGGCATGGTTTCGATTGGCGTATACCTTTTGTTTAAACTTGCAAGTGCCATGCACGACAACAGTCCCTATGTACACATGAGCCATAGCCGCACCTATGAAATCGAAAACCACGCGGAGTATGACGGGCAAAAAACAATGCAGCCGTTATTCCTAAACCCAAAGCACACAGGCGTATACGTTGACAGCGCGGCAAACCTACCTCAGAGCGGAGTTGTTCAAAGGAGTATGGGTGTAGGAAATTAGTGGGGGGTATTGATGCGACACGTTGGGGCAACAGGTGCCCCAACCCCTATTTCATCTTCATTTGCACAAAATAGGGGTGTTCCGGGTTTACAATGAGCTCCTGCCGTTGGGGGTGGACGAGTACGTCCATATCTTCAAGGGGTATTGCGCCCAACAGGGGTTCGGAGTTGCCGGGCAATACCATGGCACTGCAATTGCAACGCCGATTCTTAAACAGCACTTCAACAGGTGAAACGACATCATACTCCACGATATGTCCGTTAGCCAATTCCGCCTTCCTTTTTTCCACTGGCAGAAGCGGCATGTGCAAAATAAAAACGGGTGCATGGCGGGATGATGATAAAGGGCCGATGCAGGTTATTTCTGGCCGCTATGGTCGGGAAAAGGTGCAATTTGAAGCCCCCGCCGCGAAGGCC
>CAIVHI010000033.1 GCA_903905685.1 uncultured Bacteroidota bacterium
ACAAAAAGGAAAGCTACTTCGCCATCGACTACCGGGCCGTATCCAACGAAGGTGCAAGTATTGGAGAGGTATTCACTTTGAAGGACATCACGTCCTTCAAAGAGCTGGATATGTCGAAAACCAACATATTGGCCACCATCTCCCATGAACTGAAAACCCCGATTTCCTCTATCAAAATGAGCTCCAAGCTGATAGAGGATGCCCGAATAGGCAATCTGAATCCCGAACAGCAGGAATTGTTGAACAACATCAACGAGGATGCCGACCGCCTGTTGCGCATCACGGGCGAGTTGCTCAATATGACGCAATTGGAATCGGGCAACATCCAATTGAAACTGCAACGTGTGGCACCGGCCGACATCGTAAAAGACAGCGTAAATGCCGTATTAATGCAGTCTGACCAAAAGCAGGTACACCTCACCGTGGTTTGTCCCGATGGGCTACCGCCAGTGATGGCCGATGCCGACAAGACGTCGTGGGTGCTCATCAACCTCCTCACCAATGCCATCAAGTATGCCCCACCTCAAAGCAACGTCACCATAATGGTGGCAGCCACTCCCGAAGGGGTAGCCTTCTCTGTGCAGGACCTTGGGCGTGGCATCGAAGAAAAGTATTTGTCCCGAATCTTCGACCGCTACTTCAAAGTGCCGGGCGGCGTAGAGAAAAGCAGCACAGGCCTCGGCCTAGCCATCTCGAAGGAATTCATTGAGGCCCAAGGCGGCACCATTGGCGTGGTGAGTGAGCCGGATAAGGGGGCGTTATTCAGTTTCAGCCTGCCGAGAGAAAAGGCCGCGCGATAGCGGCTATAGGTTGGGGCAGGTCGCGGAATTCCATCTTCCCAAATAGTTGCGTGCCGCCTCGTGGGAGATACCGACGAACAATTACGGTTGGACGGTGGAAAACATCCCAATTTTTCCGGCAATGCGGAGATGGTGTGCCTAAAGGGAGTTCGGGTGCCTGTGCGCGGCAGTCCACAGGAATTTCCCAAAACGGGACAACGTTCAAAATCGGGAAGGATTTCCGCAATTGGGAGGGCTATTCGGAAAACGAAAAAAATGGCGGGACGATAGGCACTATATAGGCTCGCCATCCAGGGTAATCGTGCCTCCATAATTTACATTGCGGACGTTGTCCTGCCAGCTATAGACCAAGTGTACCGTGCCCTCGGCAAGCGAAAAATCGAGCGTTATATATGGCCCGAGGTTGGGGTATACATTGGAGTAATATATGCTATAAGTCCCATCTTGGTTGGGATACACGGTATCGGTAATGGGAGACCATGAATTGAACTGTGGGCTGCCGGGAATGGACGCATCCTGATACAGCAAATCGGTAACGGCAATCCGCCCTTCGCTTACCGGCATGATGGTTATGACCCAGTTTGAAATTGGGCAACTTTTATAGCCCTGGGTGTAGGAATAAACCCACATCGAATCGGGACCGGAAGTGACCAAGGAGGAATCTGCAACGCCATACCCCTTGTTTTCAACCCCACTGACGACATACTCGATGGATGCGGGAAGCACCGGTTTCACCGGCACATCATGCCTGCATGCACATACCAGGGACACGCAGCAAACGAGAAGGATACCGTATTGGGGTTTTGCCGATTTGGAGGACATTGGGGGATTTTGGCGGTCAAGGAAAACGCATGCAAATATACCGATATTTCACCTCACGGTCAGCGTCAAGTGCCCACCCAACCCGTCTCTGACAATCCGCATCAGCGTGGACAGCCTGATGTCGCCCGAATTGTTTTCAATGCGCGAAATGTAGTTTTTCGTGGTACCGCACTTCTCGGCGAGGGCCTGTTGGGTGAGGCCGCGCTCCTTACGGAGTTCCTGAATCATAACCCCAAGTTTGAATGCCTCAAAGCCCTCCTCATATGCCTCCCGCGCAGCGGTTCCGCGCTCGCCATACTGGGAGGTTAGGTGGGACGAGAATGAGGTCATATTTTCAGTCGTTTTTATCATCGAAATATTGTTTTTTTAGTCTTTCTGCCAATTCTATTTCAGATTTAGGGGTTTTCTTTGACTTTTTTTGGAAACCATTTATGAGCACCACGAGTTACCCCTTATCAAAGAAACTGAACACCCTGTAAATATCCGAGCCTACTTCTACCCTAACTTCGTATAGACCGGTAGATCCTGTAATGTGTTTGAAATATTTTTCGGGCACCCGGTCTACAGTTGCAACCAATTGCAGTGTCCAGTTGAATTTTTGCTTTACTTCCAGTCTCAACCCATTGAAGAAATCGAGATAATGATTCCTGTATTAAAATATCTCCCTGACAAATCCGCTACCCACAGGTCAAAGTTACCTAATGCGGCAACACCTGCCAAATCAGTTTCTCGCGGGGTCAAACAGCCCCCTTTCCTTCGTGCCATAATATGCGCGAAATCGTCCTCCTTAGTAGGACCATCTTCCATTTGGTGTTCACGTCAGTTCCCAATGCTGAAGGCATAGCATGTGTATTGCCAAGGCCGTCACCAACGGCCTTCTCCCAATTGATATTGCCCGGCGGCCTGCAAACCGCAATAACCACGGGCGGCATCCGATAGCCCGACAGCATAGACATGCGTAGCCGGGGCATCAAAACAGACAGTATCGTTCGCTAGTCCATCAAGGGCATCCGCGAGGGGCGCGATGAAATTCTGGAAGCGGAGGTGGGGATTTTGTGGTAAAGAATGCCAAAAAAAACTCCGTCGGTCCTGCAAACCATGTTATTCCCCAAAAAAAAATAAAGCAACCAGCCATAAGGCGGTTGCTCTATTCACATTGAAAATACCGGGTCCGACTATTCGGCCACGTACTTATTGAGGTCATTCAAGGCTTCTTCGCCACGCATGTACTTGCCCAAGATTTTACCGTCAGGTCCAATCAACATGGCTTGCGGAATAGATTGGATACCATACAGCGAAGTCACTACGGAGTGCCATTGTTGTGGGTTGAGGTCGCTCATGTGGTAAGGCCAAGTGAGGTTGTCTTTCTTGATGGCAGCCACCCAACTGTCCTTACGGACATCGAGAGAAAAACTCACAACTGTAAATCCGTTTTTGGCATTTTTGAATTTCTTTTTCGAATACTCTTCATACAAACGCACCAAGCCGGGGTTGGATGCACGGCATGGCCCGCACCATGAAGCCCAAAAATCGAGTAGTACGAAGCGGCCCTTATTGATTTCGGACAGCTTGATGACCTTGCCATCTGGATTTTCGTAAGCCAAGTCGGGAGCCTTTTGACCCAACTGTATGGCTTGATTTTCATACTGAGCTTTAACAGCGGTGCCAGTAAAGCATAATGCCAACAATAACGCAGCAAATATCTTATTCATATGCTTGAAAAGTTTAGGTAAATTTAAGTTGAAAATGGGTTCAAAGATACTGCCGGCAAAAATATTAACAACAAAAATTTTCACGAAGAGGCCCATCGGCTACGAAAAGAATGCCGGCCACACCCGTGCTCACCATATATTGGGGAATCCCCGATTGGGACGCGCAGTATACCGGCGCTCGCCAGCGAAGATGGCGACCCCGAAGCTCTATAGCATCCAACGGTTGCCCAGGATGCAAATAGTCGGCGAAGACGCTTATATTTGCGGCATGATACTTTCCGATTCCCGTATATTGGAAGAAATCGCCAAAGGCGCTATTGTCATTGACCCGTTTCACCGCAGCAATTTGGGAAGCAATTCCTACGATGTCCACTTGGGCAAGTATCTTGCCGTTTACAGTGATTATGTGCTTGATGCCAAGAAACACAACCAGATAACGCATTTTGAAATTCCGGATGAAGGCTTCGTCATTCAACCGGGAACCCTTTATTTGGGCGTCACGGACGAGTATACGGAAACACATGCCCACATTCCTTTTTTGGAAGGTAAGTCATCAACCGGTCGCCTCGGGATAGACATTCATGCTACCGCAGGCAAGGGCGATGTAGGCTTCTGCAATGCTTGGACCCTCGAAATATCTTGCGTGCAGCCCGTCCGGATATACGCAGGCATGCCCATAGGTCAGCTCATCTACTTCCCACCCGAGGGCGAAGTCATCAATAAATACAACACCAAGGAAAACGCCAAGTACACCTCGCGCAATGTTCGCCCGGTGGAGAGCATGATGTGGAAAAACAAATTTTAATTGTTTTTTACACCGCTCCCTAATTCTAGTAGGTTGTTTTTCCCTACCTTTGCTTTGTTAATTCAAAGTTATCTCCTGTAGACTATAGGCTCCTATTCATTAGTCAGTCCAGAAGCATGCAGGTTTTAGACGATGTATAACAAAAAATGCTGCTGATGATAAAAATGGAGACCATTCATCGTTGTATGAATTTTCCTTTTTACATTTGACCAAAATATAAAACTATAATTCTACATAAAATGGAAAAACACATAACGTTTAGCGTCGGAGGCGAAGTCATCACCGGCATATTGAAGGGCAGTCCGCATACGTGGACATTCAGTTCTGAGAACGAGTTTTTCAAGAACAACTGTGGCGCAGGATTTATCGACAAGCATTCTTTCGGACGAAAAGCGGCCACACCGGCCAAAGGGCTCAAAGAAATTTATTCTTTGGTTTGCGAAGAGGCTGAGTATCCCGGTATGTAGGCACCATGTGCTGTCGCCATGCGATGACCACCTCGCAGAGTCCGTATCATTGGAGTGGCTGCTGAGATAGTCACCCAAATCCGGTTATCTTTGCACCGTAATCGTACCTTATGTTATCCATTCAGCTTTTCCGTCAGAACAAAGAAAGAATCATAGAAGGCCTCCGAAAAAAGCACTTCCGCGAGACGGAGCTCGTACATAAAATCATCAGCATAGACGAACACCGCCGCCATTTGCAGGCGGAGAACGATGCCATAGCCGCCTCGGCAAACAGTGCGGCCAAAAACATTGGCCAACTGATAGCTGCAGGCTCGAAACATGAGGCTGAATTGCTGAAGACTGAAGTGGCTGCCGGCAAGGAAAAAGCCAAAGCCATCGCCCAAAAGCTGACCGAGTTGGAAAACGAATTGGCCGACACCTTGGTGAAACTGCCCAATCTGCCCCACGAATCGGTACCCGAAGGCAAAACGCCCGAAGAAAACCAAGTGGTGCGCACCGGCGGCACCCTACCCGACCTCTCCGCACAAAAAATGCCCCATTGGGAAATTACCGACAAATACCGATTGGTGGATTTTGAACTGGGCAACAAATTGACCGGTAGTGGGTTCCCGGTATATATTGGGCAAGGTGCCCGATTGCAGCGGGCTTTGATTCGCTACTTTCTGGAATACAATATTGAAGCAGGCTACTTGGAATACTACCCTCCCTACCTTGTGAATGAAGCCTCGGCCTATGGCACCGGCCAATTGCCCGATAAGGAGGCCCAAATGTATCAGACCCGCGAAGAAGGATTCTACCTGATTCCCACGGCCGAAGTGCCGGTTACCAATATTTACCGCGACACCATACTGTCCGACAAAGAACTTCCCGTGAAGATGACTGCCTATACACCCTGCTTCCGCAGGGAGGCGGGCTCGTATGGCAAGGATGTTCGCGGCCTTAATCGCGTTCACCAATTCGACAAGGTCGAAATCGATCAGATTACGCGACCGGCTGACAGCTATGATGAATTGGAGAAAATGGTGCTGCACGTGGAGCGGCTGCTTCAAAGTCTCGAACTGCCCTACCGTATCTTACGGTTGTGTGGCGGCGATATGAGTTTTTCCTCTGCACTTACCTACGACTTCGAAGTCTATTCTGCCGGTCAAGACCGTTGGTTGGAAGTCAGCTCGGTGTCCAATTTTGAGAACTTCCAAAGCAACCGCCTGAAAATCAGGTATAGGGATGAGGCGCAGAAAATCCATCAGGTACATACCCTGAACGGAAGTTCGTTGGCACTGCCGCGAATTTTGGCGTCCATCTTGGAAAACTTCCAAACGCCCGACGGCATTCGCATGCCGGCAGCATTGGTGCCCTATTTTGGCAAAGAAATTTTGAGTTAATCGTTCAAATCAGCATTCCAACAAATGATTCAACGGATACAATCTGTTTGGCTGGCCGTAGGTGTCCTCTGCGGTACCATGGGAATGGTCCTTCCGCTGGGAGTAACTATCGCCACTGCACCAAACGTCGGACTTATTATACATAACGACTTCATATCCATGTCGTTGCAGTTCTTTGGCACCGTGGGTGCCATTGCCACGATTTTCCAGTTCAAGAACAGGCGCCTGCAAATGAAAATCGCTAAAATTTTTGGCGGGGTGTTTTTGGCTGCATTTTCTTGGGAAATTTGGAAGGTGGTGGTCCAAACCCACGGTATGGCAACGGTCAAGCCCGGACTTTTTTTAACGGCTCTTGCCGGCGCGTGTTGCCTCATGGCGGGCCGTGCCATACAGAAAGACGAAGCCTTGGTAAAATCCATTGATAGGCTACGTTAACCCTGTCGGCTTTGCCTCCTTATTGCGCATGTTCTATTTCGACTCCGTCGAAGTGAGCGTGTCTTGCCCCTTTACCCAGTTGCAGGGGCATTGTTCTTCTGTTTGTAAGGCGTCGAGCACCCGCAACACTTCGTCTACATTGCGGCCGACGCTCAGGTCGTTTATGCAGAGCCACCTTACAATACCTTCGGGGTCAACGATATAGGTGGTTCGGTAGGCTACACGTTCATCGGCAGTCAAGATGCCAAGCTCTTCAGCCAGAGACTTGGAGGTGTCGGCTATCATAGGAAACCGAAGGTCGGAGAGGTCCTTATGGCTCTTTCGCCAAGCCAAGTGCACAAATTCGCTATCGGTCGAGGCACCAAACAGCATGGTTTCGCGCTCTGTAAAGTGGTCGAAGCTGCGGTTGAATGCCGCCAACTCCGTGGGGCAAATTGCAGTAAAATCGTTTGGCCACCAGAAAACTACGGCCCAGCGCCCTTGCATATTGTTGTTGCTGAGTTCTTTAAATTCCTTTCCATTTTCGATGGACACGACCGCCCTTTTTGAAAACTGGGGAAATCTATTGCCAACCATTACGAACCCTTCAGCCATGACGAATTTGATTTTGCACGCAAATTTCACCATTAAAAACGAGGGTGTCAAATAAGGATTGGCCATGCGCCGAAATTCGTTTTACATACTCGGGTGCAGATACCGGTTTCTGCGCACCGGCATCTGCAAAAAAAAAGCGGCCCCGTGATGGAGCCGCTTCTCTAAACCGGCACTTCAAGCCGGAAGTATTTGCTATTGCATGGTTTTGGCATCGGCCAGGAACTGTTGCAAACCCAAGTCGGTGAGCGGATGTTTGAGCAAGCCTAGTATGGAGCTCAAGGGACAGGTACACACATCTGCACCGGCCTCGGCACACCTAACGATGTGTAAGGGGTTGCGGATAGATGCTGCAAGAACTTCAGTCATAAAGCCTTGAGCGTTATAAATGCCTACAATCTGTTCGATCAGTTCAACGCCGTCCCAGCAACTGTCATCAATGCGGCCCAAAAACGGAGACACATAGGTAGCACCGGCCTTGGCTGCCAGAATGGCTTGGCCTGCCGAAAACACCAAGGTGCAGTTGGTAGGTATGCCATTGTCGGTGAACCACTTGATGGCTTTGATGCCGTCCTTAATCATCGGCACCTTAACCACAATGTTTTTGTGGATGGCGGCCAATACCTTGCCTTCTTCAATGATGTCCTCGAAAGAGGTGCCGAAAACCTCGGCACTAACCGGGCCGTCAACGATTTCGCAAATGGTGCGATAGTGGGCGGTAACCGCGTCTTTGCCCTTAATGCCCTCTTTGGCCATGAGCGATGGGTTGGTGGTCACACCGTCCAAAATACCCAAATCGTTCGCTTCACGGATTTGGGCCAGATTCGCCGTGTCGATGAAAAACTTCATTTTTTCTTATGTATTTATAAATAAAATAATATGAAAAATCAAAAAAACTGGCAAGTTACTTACATCGCGCCGCTACAACCACACGCCCTTGCTACATTCCTGTCCTGGGGGATTCAGCGGGAGCTGGCCGTATAAGACTTGCCAGAGATGCAAAGGTAAGGGATTTTTATCCAAATTCTGCAATTTTATTTGCCGCCCCCTGCATTCTTGGCTTGAAAACCGTCATGCCTACGTTTCGTACATTGTTAAATCTTCAAAAACGGCCTACATTTGGGCTTTATCCGCATCGAAAAATGAACAAGAGCATTCTAATAGCAGTGGGTGTAGGCATGATGGCCTCGACAACCATATCGTGCAAACACAAAGCCAATACGGCGGGCGCGAAACAGGATATGGTTGCCGCCGACTTGGACACGACCGTTAAACCCAACGACGACTTCTTTGACTATGCAAACGGGGGCTGGATCAAGACGAATGCCATTCCGGCCGATGAAGCACGGTGGGGCATTGGCAACTTGGTGCAAAAGGAATTGTACGAAAAACTTCGTAAAATCAATGAAGACGCACTTGCCAAGGGAGACAAAACCGGCTCGGGTCAGCAAATCGGCGATTTCTGGTATTCCGCAATGGATACCGCCGAAATTGAAAAACAGGGTTTGCTGCCCCTGAAAGCTGAGATGGATAAAATTGCCGGGCTGAAAGACCTGAAATCCATCATGGACATGGCGGCACACATGCACTCCTACGGCGCGAATGTGTTTTTCGATGAAGGTGCGGCGCAAGACCTCAAGCGCAGCGACGTAATGGCCTACTACTTGAGCCAAGGCGGGCTGGGTATGCCTATCCGCAACTATTACTTCGATAATGATGAGCGCACCTTGAAAGTGAGGAGCGAGTACCCCAAATACATTGCAAAACTTTTTGTTCTTGCTGGTGTAGACTCGGTACAGGCCAAAGTAAAGGCGGCGAACGTCTTGAAATTCGAGACCGAATTGGCAAAGAGCCACAAGAAATTGGAGGAGCTTCGCGACCCCGAAGCCAACTACCACAAAATGGCCCTGTCGAAACTCAACACCCTTACCCCACACCTCGACATGCAGGCCACGATTGCCACCATTGGCGTCAAGAATGTGGACAGCGTCATAATTGGTCAGCCCGAGTTTTTCAAAACCATGGATCGTGTCATCAGCAGCACCGACAAGCAGGCGATTCAAGACTACATGACGTTCCATTTGATAAAGATGTACTGCCCTTACTTGAGCAAACCGTTCTCGCAAACCAACTTCGATTTTTATGGCAAGGTGATGAGTGGTGCCGAAGAACAGCACCCCCGTTGGCGCCGTGTGCTGGATGCCGAAGAATCGGCCATCGGCGAAGCGCTCGGCCAGCTGTTTGTAAAGGAGTACTTCAAACCGGAAGCCAAAAAACGGTACGAAGACATTGTCGAAAACGTGCGCAATGCCTACAAGGCACGTATGGAAAAGCTGGACTGGATGACCGACAGCACCAAACAAAAAGCCATACACAAGCTTCTTGCCATCAAAAAGAAAGTGGGATACCCCGACCATTGGAAAGATTTCTCGACGCTGAAAATAGAGCGCGGGCCCTATGCCATGAATATGATGCGCTCCTTCCGGTGGTGGAACCAATACCAACTGAACAAGTTGGGCAAGCCGGTGGATAGGACCGAGTGGGACATGACCCCTCAAACCTACAATGCCTACTACAACCCATCGAACAACGAAAT
>CAIVHI010000034.1 GCA_903905685.1 uncultured Bacteroidota bacterium
ACCCTCGGGCAAGGACTTCATGTTCAATTACCGTGTCGAGAATTTGGAATGGCTCCTTAGTGAACTCAAAAAGGAGGGCGTGGAGCAGGTAGGGGAGATGCAGGTGTACGAGTACGGCAAGTTCGCCCACATCATGGACCCCGAAGGCAATAAAATAGAACTGTGGGAACCCGCCGAGGAAGAAGCAGAGAAAAGAGATTGATACCGGTTTACGGCTAAATAGGGTAGGGTGTTGGTGGCATAGCCACAACCTGCATGGCCCAAAGTAATAGCCGGAGGCGGCGCACGATTCTTCGCGCGCCGCCTCAGTGATTCATAATGCCGTAATTTATTCGATTTGCCCCAGAGTGGTGCGGGACCCCTATCAGGAAATACGCATTTTGGAAGGGGGGGGGCCGGGTGTAAAACCGGTTATACCTTACTACACCACCGGCAGCCCGGTTCCCGTAGCATGTGGAGAAAATTACCCTATTGGCAAGAGGTCGATAAAATGAAAACCTGCACCGTCATGAGCACCCTCATACTTTCGATGCACCGTCTCGCCAAACTCAAAAGCCACGGGTGCCGAAAAATAGGGAGCGTTGTAGACGAAGGTGTGGAACTCGCCATTTTCGCCGCAGGGGTCAACATTGGGTGGTAAAGATGCCACAAAAGCCCTATCCACCCGCTTACCCAGAAACGATGCGTCCAGCACATTGGCATCAACACATACTGTAACTGCTTCAATGCCTTGGGCATCCAACAAATCTATGATTTCGTGGGTTGGGATTTTCCAGAGGGGAAACAGTCCGGAGAGGCCTGCTTTTTCCAATTGGGCTTCGCGATAGGTTTTTAATTCCTCCAAAAACAGGTCGCCGAACACCGAGTGCGTCAGGCCCACCGCTTTAAGCGCTGCCATGACCTCGGCCATTTTGGCTTCATACTTCGAGTTGTCGGGCCATGCCGGCAGTGCAGCCTTCATAATGGGTATACCTATGGCGGCGGCTTGGGCATCGAGCAGTGCCTCGCGCACGCCGTGCATAAAAATACGGTTGTAGTCGGCACTCAGGGTGGTGAGTAGAGCCGCCACCTCAAAATTGGGGTGTTGCAGCATCATGGCGAGTGCCAATGCCGAATCTTTCCCCGAGCTCCAATTCATGACTACCTTTGCCTTCTTGCCCGACTCCATATGAAAGGCAAATAACGGAATTTTCAAAACACGATTATGGCAAACGCAAAATATGCGGTAGTAACCGGGGCATCGCAAGGCATAGGCAAGGCCATCCTGCTCCAACTGTTATCCCTAGGCTATACGGTAGCCGTTTGCGGCCGCGACCTCCAAAAGTTTGCCGATGTGCAACGCGACTTTCCCAAGCAAGTATTGTGCACGAAAGCCGATTTTGAAGATACCGACGACGTAAAGGCCTTTGGGGCATTTGTGCTCCACAACTTGCCACGGGTTGATGTGTTGGTGAACAACGCCGGCGTATTCCTCCCCGGCAACTTGGCCGACGAGCCCGAAGGGAGGCTGGAAATGCTGGTACAAGTGAACCTCTTTGCCGCCTACCATCTCACCCGTGCGCTGCTGCCCGTCATGAAAAACGAGGGCGGCGGGCACATTTTCAACATGTGCTCGGTGGCTAGTCTTAAAGCCTACCCCAACGGTGGGGCATACAGTATTGCCAAATATGCCTTGTTGGGCTTCTCTGCCAATCTGCGCGAAGAACTCCAGCCGTGGGGCATCAAAGTGACCTCAATTTGCCCGGGTGCGGTGTTCACGCCCTCTTGGGCCGGCAGCGGCGTAGCGCCGGAGCGCATCATGGAGGCTCAAGATATAGCGTTGATGCTCTCCATGGCGCTCCGCCTCTCGCCCCAAGCCGATGTGGAAACCTTGGTGATGCGGCCTGTTAAAGGCGATTTATAATGTTACTTATAACGAAACCTTTTAACGCAGCTTTAACCTCTCTTCATCCCCTCCCTTGTCGATTCCCGCTAATTTTGTCGATACCCGAAAATGAATAGTTTAAAAGGTATGTGGCGTTTTAGCATATTGTCCCTGTTCCTGATAGGAACCTGTAACGTATGGGCGCAGAATGTAGTTTTTACCGCAACCCCTAGTGCACAGAAGATGGGGGTTAAGGATCAAGTGCAAATTCAATACACGGTTAAAGATGCGCAGAACCTGCAGAGCATTTCCCCAGGTTCATCTGCCGATTTCGCCATTGTAGCCGGGCCTTACCAGTCCAACAGCTCCAATATCTCCATTGTTGGCAACCGTACAGTGCAGTCTCAAAGCATTACCCTCACCTACGTATTGCAGCCCAAGCATGAGGGTACCCTCACCATTCCTGCAGGTACCGCCAAAGATGCTGCGGGCCATGTATACCAGTCCAATCCGGTGACCATTCAAGTGGTGGCCGGTACCATGGCGCAACAGCCCCAGCGCCGGCAGCAGGGTCGCGACCCCTTTGCAGAAGACGACGACCCTTTTCTCGCCATGATGCAGGCGCAACAACAACGCATGCGTGCCTTGCAGCAACAAATGCTGGGTGGCCAACCCCAACAGCAGCGTGGAGCGCCGGGTGGTGCACAACCCGGACAAAAGCAAGCCCCTCAAGACGACAAGCCCATCAACGATGAGGAAATCAAAAAGGATTTGTTCATCCGTGTGGAGGTAGACAAGAGCAAGGTGAATGTGGGCGAACAGATTACCGCATCCTACAAGCTGTATTCCCGCCTGCCCATGCAGGTGAGCATCGCCAAACTGCCCGATTTGAGCGGCTTCTGGACGCAGGATTTCGATATCCCGAAACAGCCCAAGCCAACGGAAGAAATGCTGAACGGCAAGAAGTACCAAGTATTTGTATTGAAGAAGTCGGCATTGTTCCCGCAGCAATCTGGCACGCTGGTGCTCGACCCCGCCGAGGCGAAAGGCGTGGCTCGCATCGTGACCCAGATTCACCGCCGCATGCAGGATGCCGACCCGCTGACGACGCTCATGATGAGCGACCCGTTTTTCAACAATGCCTTTTTCAATACCACCGCTTATAAAGATGTCCCCGTGGATTTGAAAAGCGTACCGGTGAACATCCACGTGGCCCAACTGCCCGACAAGGGCAAGCCGTCCGATTTTGGAGGTGCGGTCGGCAGCTTTTCCATCTCCGGCAAACTGGATAAAACCGAACTGACCACCGATGATGTAGCCTCCCTCACCATAAACGTGACAGGCGCGGGCAACCTCAAGCTGTTTGAAGCCCCGAAGTTGAACCTCCCGAATGGGCTCAATACCTTCGACCCGCAAATCAATGACACCATCACCGGCAGGAGTACCACCATCAGCGGTACCAAGAGAGTTACTTATGCATTGACCCCGCGCACACCCGGCGACTATGACATCCCCCCGGTGACCATGTCTTATTACGACCCACAATCGGGCACCTACAAAACCATCAGTACACAGCCCTTCAAACTGCACGTTGCGCCCGGCAAGCACTATACGCCGACCCAAACCACAGGTGCCGGCAATGGCTTGGCCTTGAAAGACATTCACGACATCTGCAAATCACCCCTTACGCATATCACCTTCAATGGCAGTCCTTTGCTATTTACGGCGGGTTATTGGTCTATGTATGCTTTCCCGTTGTTGGCGTTCATCGGGCTCATCACTTGGAAGCGTAAGGACGAAGAACTGTCGAGCGACACCATCCTCCTGCGTAAAAAACGCGCCAACAAAGTGGCCCTGAAACGCTTGACGACAGCCAAGAAGCTGCTGGAGCAAAACGACAAGGCCCGCTTCTATGACGAGGTATCTAAAGCCATCTGGCTCTATCTCAGCGACAAACTGAACATCCCATTGGCCAATCTGTCGAAAGACACCGCAGGCGATGCCTTGAAGGACAAAAACCTCCCCGAGCACATCTTGAAAAGCATGGACAATGTTATTTGGGAGTGCGAAACGGCACTATATGCCTCTGGAGGTTCGCAGCAAATGGCACATACCTATGGCGAAGCCGTTAAAGTAATCAGTGAACTGGAAGACATCATGAAAGTATGAGGACAACGATTCTGGCTGTTTTGGTAACGCTACTGTCGATGACCGGTCAAAACCGCGTTTGGGCAGGAGATGCCTATGCCGCTTACTGGCAAAAAGGCAACTACTTCTATACCAAGAAAGTATATGATAGTGCGGCACAGTGTTTCGAGAAAATTGCGGCGGGCAAGCCGTCCGCTCCCGAGGTGTACTACAACTTAGGCAACACTTACTACAGACTGAACAAAGTAGGCTTGGCGGTGCTGAACTACGAACGCGCCTTGCGCATCAATCCCGACTACAAGGAGGCTAAGGAAAACCTGATGCTGACCCAA
>CAIVHI010000035.1 GCA_903905685.1 uncultured Bacteroidota bacterium
TGTGGTTGCAAATCACGCTTAAACGGGAAATTCGCCCTTTTTGTATTTCGGAAATTCAACCTACTATGGCCTGCCCGAAAACTAAACAGCCCCTTATAGTGCCCGTAAAAACGTCTTCAGGCCGTCGGCATCTTTGTTGGTGTTAAAATGATTGAAAAACTACCGGGCAGCCGCAAAAAACGGCGTGTTCCAAAAAGTTACCAACATAAAAACTCGGGTGTTGCGGGTGGCGGTCGCTACCTCGCCAACTTGACAAGAAGGCGCGTCACTTCGTGATGATGCACTTCAATGAACGCCCCAAAATAGCGGTGCTGTCGGGCATGAAAACGTCGCCCGCCTTGCGCACCACCTTTACTTTTTCAATGTAAACGGTGTCTCCAGGCTTCGTCCTACCAAACAATGTTGCGGCAATGCCCGCACTTAGCGTGTCACCGGGGCAGTATTCGTGCAGATAATCGGTGACGACCATCAAATTGGCTACTGAATCCTCATAAAGGTTTCGTTCCCCAAAGGTAAAATCAAAACCAATCACCCTATACACATTGCCCAAACTGTCCTTGGAGGAAAGTGGAAAGTGGGCCAAAGAATCAAACACACGCTTCTTGATGTTGCCTCCCATGTAATTGCCTGGTCCGAGTGTCACCATCGGCACAAGGTTTCTTACCGGCTTGGACACTTCGGTTTTGGCATTGCCGTCGGCGCTAGGCTTCCCCTTCTTGGCTTGACCGAATACGGCAAGCGTAGGAATCATCAGCATCAAAATGGGCAGCACTTTCTTCAGCATAACAAAGGGGGTAACCATTGGCTCCTCGGGACAATTCCGAACCTTTCCGTTACCCGAAATTGGTTTTTGGTTCAGATGTTTTACAATGTTAGGCAAAACGGTTGCATAATCCAAGCGTTACAACGAATTCAACCCTTCTTCCAACGCCTTGATTTTCGATAGCCCGTCGTTGCGCTTTTTCTGCTCCATCTCTACCACATCAGGCCGGGCATTCTTCATAAAGCGTTCATTGTCCAATTTCTTCGAAATACTCTCCACAAATCCGCGATAGTATTCCAATTCCTTGGTCATCTGTTCGCGCTGCATGGAGGTATCCACCTTTGCGCCTTCATGGGTGAAATACAGCTTGTCGGTCTTCACCACCATCGATACTGCACCCGGCACCGGGTCCGCAGTAAAGGAAAGTTCTTCACAGTTCACCTGCTTCATCAAAATGTCGCGAACATTGCCGTAGTATTCCCGAGTAGCCGTATCTACAAACAACCTGATTTTTTCTTTGGGCTTTATTTGGTGCTTGTTTCGGGTATCCCGCACTGCCGTCACCAATTCTTGCAGATTCAAACCTGCGGCCAGTATGTTTGTTTTTGGTGCCGTGGGTGGTGCCAGCGGCAACACCATTAAGAAGTCGCCATCGGCGCGCTCCCGCAGTTTGTGGTACACTTCTTCGGTCACGAAGGGCATGAACGGGTGCAACAATTGCAGCAGGCGGTCGAACACGTCCAGCGTGTTGTTGTATGTGGCTGTAGCAATGGGTTGGTCTTGCGCAGGCTTCACCCACTCCAAATACCAAGAACAGAAATCGTTCCAAATGAGAGAGTATACTGTCTTAAGGGCTTCGCTGAGTTTGAATTCGGCAATCATCTCGTCGAGCTGAACCGATACCTCCTTGATGCGTTCCACTATCCACTGTTCGGCAAAGCCGGTACCCTTAGGCAAGTTGTCGGACGTGCGCGCCGACCAGCCTTGAACCAGCTTGGCCGCATTCCATATTTTATTGTAGAAGTTGCGGCCCTGTTCCAATTGGGCGTCGTCATACAGAAGGTCGTTGCCGGCGGGCGATGTAATCATGACACTAAACCGCACAGCATCGGCACCGTTGTCTTCAATGAGTTGGAGGAGGTCGGGCGAGTTGCCGAGCGACTTGCTCATTTTGCGTCCCTGCTTGTCGCGCACAATACCTGTAAAATAGACCTTGCTGAATGGCTTTTTACCGGTATACTCATACCCGGCCATAATCATGCGTGCCACCCAAAAAAAGATGATTTCTGGCGCGGTAACAAGTGTCTGGGTGGGGTAGTAATAGGAAAGGTCTTTGTTGGTGGCGTCTGCATCCCAGTTGAACACCTCCAGCGGCCACAGCCAAGAGCTAAACCAGGTATCGAGCACGTCTTCGTCTTGGCGCAATTCGGGGTGTTGAGCGGCAAGCATGGGTTTGGCTTCCCGATATTGGGCATGAGCGGCATCTGCTGTTTCGGCAACATAGATGGTGCCTTCCTTGTCATACCACGCCGGAATGCGGTGCCCCCACGAGAGCTGCCTGCTGATGCACCAATCCTTGATGTTCTCCATCCAGTGGCGGTACAGGTTTTTGAATTTGCCGGGGTAGAATTCTATATCGTTGTTCAAAACGGCATCCAAGGCCGGCTTGGCCATGGTATCCATGCGGCACCACCACTGCATGGAGAGGCGGGGCTCAATCACCACATCGGTGCGCTCCGAGAAGCCCACTTGGTTTACATAGTCTTGGTCTTTAACGAAATTACCTGCGTCCTTTAATGCACCGATAATCTTTTTGCGCACGTCAAACCGGTCCATACCCACATAAAGCTGGGCTGCTGCGCTCATGGTACCATCGGGATTGAGGGTATCCACCACTTCCAAGTTATGCTTAATGGCGAGGTTGTAGTCATTGATGTCGTGAGCGGGCGTCACTTTCAATGCACCGGTCCCAAATTCCAAATCGATATAGTCATCGAAAATGATGGGCACCCTGCGGTTCACCAGCGGCACGAAGCAAAACTGGCCCTTGAGGTGCGCATACCGTGGGTCGTTGGGATGAACGCACACTGCGGTATCGCCCAAAATGGTCTCGGGGCGCACAGTGGCCACGGTTATATATTCCTCCTCGGGACTATCTATACGGTACCTTACATAATAGAGTTTGGAGTTGGTTTGACGGTGAATGACCTCCTCATCACTGAGGGCGGTTTGGGCCTTGGGGTCCCAATTGATCATTTTGACCCCGCGATAAATGTGGCCTTTTTTGTAAAGGTCATTGAACACCGTCATGACGGCCTTGTAGTAATGGCCGTCCATGGTAAAGTTGGTTCGGTTCCAATCTAGCGTGCAGCCCAGTTTTTCAAGTTGCTTCAAGATGATGCCGCCATACTTCTCCTTCCACTCCCAAGCATATTTCAGGAATTCTTCGCGTGATAAATTTGCTTTATCGATACCTTTTTCCCGAAGCATACCCACCACCTTTGCTTCGGTGGCAATGGAGGCGTGGTCGGTGCCGGGCACCCAGCAGGTGTTGAATCCCTGCATTTTGGCGCGGCGAATGAGGATATCCTGCACGGTATTGTTGAGAGCATGACCCATGTGCAATACTCCCGTCACATTGGGCGGGGGAATGACGATGGTGTATGCGGGGCGGCCGTCAGGCTCGCTGTTGAAAAAACCGGCTTCATTCCACCGGGCATACCAATTTTCTTCCGCTTCTTTATGCTGAAAGTTCTTAGCTAATTCCATAATATTCTGCCCACAAATATAAGGAAGACCACGGGAGTTGAAAGCATACTTTATATCGGAGTGTTGCCAAAGGCAAATAACGGGCAGGAAAAAGTCAGTAGAATCCCAACAAAAATTGGGTCAAGTTAAGACCATTGGCACACCTGGGTCCGGGAGGGCGAATTGTTATTTGATTCCTTGCCGAATAGAGCAAA
>CAIVHI010000036.1 GCA_903905685.1 uncultured Bacteroidota bacterium
AGCAACATTCGTTGGTTCTTCGGCGATGAAGGTTCTTATAGCGGGTCGGGCTTGTCAGGTGGTTTTACCGAAGTCCATACCTATATGAACACCGGTTTGTATCACCCTTCGGTAATTGTTGATGGTGGTGGTTGCGGTAACGTCCGTATCCCCGATACGTTGGCGGGTCGTTATACCGACACGATCCGTGTATTCAAATTAGTGGACTCTGTATCGCAATCTGTGGTTATTTGTCAAGGAGCATCTACTACGCTCTATGCGTTTGGTGCAGGCACCGGAGGTAACTATGTATGGTTGCCGGCTGCCGGTCTATCTGCTACAACGGGTGCATCGGTTGTGGCCAACCCCACCGTTACCACTACTTACCACGTAGTTGCCAATACTGCAAATGGTTGTTACGATACTATGACCGTAAATGTTGTGGTAGATTCTGTATTAACCGTTCATTTACACGCTTCAAATGCTGTTGTATGTGTGGGTTCGGGTGACAGTTTGGTCGTTACGGGTGCGCAAGGAGCCGTTTCTTGGAGCCCTTCATCAATCATGAGCTGCGCAACCTGCGATTCTACTATCGCAGTGATTTCAGATACTACCAAAGTGTTTGTAACGGTAACAGATTCTTTCAGCTGTTTTGCTACAGATTCATTGGTAATTAATGCGAATCCACTGCCACGGTTGACGTCTAAGGCGTTTGATACCGTATGTAGTTCGGTTGCGCTCGCCTATATAATCACCACGAGCGACACTCCTGCGGTATATTCGTGGACTCGCGCGTCTGTATCCGGTCTGTCAAATGGTAATGGTTTCGGTTCAGACACCATTGCGGAAAGTTTGGTTGACACGACCTTGTTGCCTGTAGCTGCGGTTTACTCCGTTACGATAAGTGCCCATGGGTGTAATCTTGATACGGTAGTGCGCATTACGGTAAATCCGACCCCAACCTATGCAGGTTCAAAAATTGACAGTGTGTGTAGTGGAGCTCCGTTTATGCACTTAGACTCGAGCGTTGTAATGGGTACAACGTTTACATGGATGCGGCCTATGACAGCCGGTATTTTGCCGGACAGTGCGATGGGCACAGGAAACATCATGGATACGATGTCCAACACCGGTGCGACACCCGTCAATACGATGTATTTGGTTACACTCACTGCGGCCGGCTGCATCGCGAAAGATACCATTGCAGTATCGGTAAATCCGTCACCGATCTTGGTTGGTACAAGGATGTTGACTCCGGCTTGTAACGATTCGCTCGTTTCTTTCGTACCCGCTTCGACCCTGACACCTGCAACATTTGCTTGGAGCCGCGCCGCCGTAGCTGGCATTTCGGATACTGCATTTGGAAGCACCGGTTCTATAGCCGAACATTTGAGCAATGTTACAGATACGAATATCACCGTGGTTTATACCTATACCGTTAGTGCTCACGGTTGTTCTAGCGATACCAACATGGTTAAAGTGGTGGTGAAGCCGACGGCTGTATTGACTTCCGGTTTCTCGGATACTGTTTGTAGTGGTGTTCAATTCCTCTACGTCCCTTCAAGTGCTACGCCGGGATTGACTTACATGTGGTCACGTAACACGCCGGCAGGTATTTCTCCTGCAAGCGGATCTGGTGCCGATACCATCAAGGAACTTTTGGAAAACACGGTTTCGACAGCGGTACAGACGAGTTATCTGGTTACATTGAACAATGGTGGCTGTTTGAATGTGGATACCGTGAACCTGCTGGTTGTACTTCCTGCAAGCTCGCTCCACATTACTACTGAAGCGCCGACAGAATTGTGTCAAGGTACGATGTATCAAAACTTCGGTGCATCGTCGCCCGCTTCAGGTGGTTCTGGCCTGATATGGTCTGCAACGAACGCTACAATAAGTTCTGTAGGCCTTACACAACAATATTGCCTGGTGAGCTTCGAGAACCCCGGTACTGCGGTAATACACGTTCACTCCGGTATTTCCGGAATAGGATGTGTCGCCCAGTTTGACAGTTTGGTGGTGAATGTGGGAACCGGTCATGCCGATTCAGGTATCAATGTTGTTTACTTCGAACACAATCTCTATTGTTTGAAGAACGATGTGGATGGGTATCAATGGGGTTATGACAATGTTGACAATTTGGACAGCAATCTGTTGGTGGGTGAGACTCACCAAAACTACTACATACCTTCTCCGGATTTGGCCAACAAATACTATTGGGTATTGACCTACCATAATGGTTGCGTACAGAAGACGTACTTCAATATGCCAGCGTTGGGTATTGCAGTGGCCCATACGTCGCAAATGTCCGATATCAAGGTTTATCCTAACCCATCTCACGACTTCTTGACCGTTGAGAGCAGTTCGATGTCGGGATCCGGTGTTACGGTAAGTGTGTTGAATCTGTTGGGTCAAAAACTCACAACTGTCAATGCTCCGACCAATAAAACCCGTGTTGATGTTTCCAATTTGACTAACGGTAGTTACTTTGTCGTTGCTTATCGTGACGGTGTAAAGTTTGCCGATGCTTTGTTTATTAAAGACTAGACCAATTCACTTAAAAACGCGACTTTAAATAAGATGAGAAAAATTTGCTTAATGCTGCTCGTCGCAGGTTCGGCGGCATCCGCTTCGGCTCAGACGGTTAACAACATGTACGCAGACAGTTTACTGTCGAGGTGGTTCGCGGAATTGAATTTCACCGGGGGTATTGCCGGTCAATCTCTGACGTTGGGAAATATTGGTTCCAATTACAATAGTTCAGTGAACGATACCATATCCGGATTGAAATTCAAGAACGGTAATTCGTTGGGGTTCGATTTGCAGGGTGGATATTTTTTCGGAAAGAAGCGGCATTTCGGTGTCAGTACCGGTGTGGTTTATTTTAGTCAAACCGGGGATGTTTCCTTGGACAAATTCCACACCGAGTACAAGCGTACCGATGATTCGGGGTACTTGTACCGTCAGGTCCTTTCCTCAAATGGGCAGATTACGGAGCATTTGACGGTTCAGAATTTCAACATCCCGTTGTTGTTGAAATACCGTAAGCGTTTTAATAAGTTGGTTAGTTTTAACGCAGATGCAGGATTGTTGTTCAACGTGCAAATGCAGAATTCCTATACTACCAATGCAACGTTCAATTATGAGGAAATCAAAGCTTTGGGTCTGAATGGTAATTCGCCGACCTATGATAACGGCGCGGTACCGTCTTCAACCGATGTTTTGCTTACTCAAGCTGCGTATTTCCACACCCATCCCGACGCTACCCAGCAGCAGATGACTGCTTATTTCGACGCTTTGCGGTCTCATGGCGAGAATGTAGGTATCAATTCTGCTCCGAGCAGCACGTCGGGGAAAGTATCATATACTTCTGGGACAATCGGTGTCCTCCTTCGTCCTACAATTGGTTTCCATCTTTCCGACAACGTCATGTTGAATGTGGGTGCATTTTATGCGTTTCAACCATTCAAGACGAACACAGCGGGTTCTTACAAGTTGACTGATAATGTTGTCCAATATAATTCTTTGCTGAATGCGTCCAATACCCAGACTACCTCTACTTATGGAGGAAGCATCGGCATTCGCTACTACTTTGGTCGCAATAAGGATGTTGATCATGATGGCGTATTGAATAAGTTGGATCGTTGTCCGCTCGATTCGGGAGTTGTGGCGCTGCTCGGCTGCCCAGACAAGGATGGTGACGGTATCCCTGATATTGACGACTCTTGTGCCACGGTTCCAGGTATCGCAAAATTCAACGGCTGTCCCGATACGGATGGCGACGGTATCCCAGATAAATTGGATGCCTGTCCAAACGTTCCCGGTTTGGTACAATTCAAGGGCTGTCCCGATAGCGATGGAGATGGTATCCAGGATAAGGATGACCCATGCCCCTATCAAGCAGGGCCGGCCAAATTCAATGGCTGCCCCGATACAGACGGAGACGGCATCCCCGACAACTTGGATAAATGCCCTAATGTTGCCGGGCCAATCGAAAATCAAGGATGTCCTTTAGATACCGTTAAGCCGAAGGCACCTGAAACTGCAAGTGTAGTTATTCCAGACGCGGCAGAAAAGGAATCCGGTAAAGGCAAGAAGAACCCAAAGCATCCAAAAGATGATGGGTCGAAGCGTCACGGTAGTTCAAGTTCTGTAAGTATTGCTGATCCGGTTCTTTTCGACTTGAACAAGACGGAAATCAAGGAATCGGCGAAACCTATATTGCAGGAAGCTGTTAAGAAAATCAATGACAAGAAGGATGCCTATATCGTTATTGAAGGTTATACCGATACTACCGGTCCGGTTTCTTACAACAAAGTCTTGTCGAAACTGCGTGCCAATGTTCTGAAGAAGGCTTTGATGAACATGGGCGTGAGCGAAGACCGTATCAGCACGGTTGGTGTGGGTAGTTCTAATCCCGCCGCTGATAATAGCACTCATGCAGGCCGTATGAGAAACAGGCGTGCCGAAATGAAATGGGCAAAGTAAAATTTTTGACTTGATATTTTTGGGGAATGTTCCGCAAAGGAACATTCCCCAAATTCGTTAAATAGATATCGAGATCTGTCGGATGAATTCGACGCTTTCTTACAGCAGATGAATGTGACGCATTGCGTTTAACATTTAATTTGATTGTTTTACCTCAATAGAATAAGTCATCGGGTTAACTTTGCGGTTTCCCCTTTTTTGACGCCCCAGGAAAATAAATGTCGTTACCTCCAGTTTTAAGATACATATACAACCATGGTGCCGAAGAGGTGATTCGTCGTGGTAAGAAGATTTTTGCTACGTCGGGCGCCCAAATGCTGGATGTAGACCATTTGATTGGTCAAGTTCGCTTTCGGGTTCGGAACGACCTCTATCAGAATTATTATACAGTAACTGTAAATAGTTACCATAAGCCCAAAGACATGGCTGTCCGCTGCCAATGTCCTTACAACATGGGTGAGATTTGTCGGCATGAGGTTGCAGCCCTGTTTCAATTGAATGAAATCATACAGAGTGGATTCTTTCAGAATGTTCAGGTTGTCTACGATCAAAAACATACTGTGGTCAGGATGCGGCAGATCAACCGGCAAATGTTGATGATCTTCACCTCGGCTGATGCTCTGGAGTATGCGGAACGGATGTCGGCGGCCAACAAGGCGGTGTTTTTGAAACGGGGCGACGACCAGGTTGAAGCCGATGTTGTATTGGACGAAGGTACTTGTCGTGTAGGTATTCGATTGAACGAGGAACGCTATTTCGATACCTCGTGTACATGCAATGAGGACAAGTATCCGATATGTGTACACAAAGCAATCGTTTTCCTGCAGGTACTTAGAAATTTTGGTCCTACTTATTTTCAGTCGGGTCGGAATATAGATTTGTTGAAGAACAAGTTATTGGAGCAATACGGTTATTCCCTTTCAGATGATCTGACCAATAAGTTCGCGTTTGTAATTGAGGGTGGACGTCCGTTTCTCAGGGTTCTAGATCCTACGCTGAAAAAAGTCAATGCTGTGGCGGTGGGAGCGGGTGCATCGAAACCCGTTGTTGCGCCTGAACCTGAGGTGCCTGAAAATTTGGGGCTTGGCGTGGTCTTGGTGATAAACAAACGGTTGTTTCCGTACGTGGACATTGTACCGATAACCGGTGCCGTCGGCGATGGGGGAGGCTTTCTTGGTAACCTGAATGTTTTGGATTTTCAACACCCTGTGAGTATCGGCACATTGGGAGGTGACGAGCGCGACGCTTTGCAACTGCTGCGTAAGTTGAGTAAGGAGGAGCTTTTTCGCTACCTAAAAAAGAACTTGCCGTTTGGGGACTACATTTCGGACTTCGACAATCTGATAGGGGAAACTCCCACCACCGAGATTCGTGAACGGATTTGGGAATACCTGCTGCCGAAATACAAAAAGTTGCTCGACAAGTATTCGGGCAATCATCTTACCTATTTCAATGCAGTAGGTAAGGCTGTAGCGTTGTCGAATATCTCCAAGATGGATTTCTCCGATCGTCCGGCTCATGTGCAACTCATCGTGCATAAGGAGGAAGGTCGGTTTGTGGTGAACTTGGAATTCATTATTGAACATGCTGTGGTGCCTTTCAATGCTGTGGAAATCTTGAACGCCGGGTTGGTAGTGAACAGGAATACCCTGTATAGCCTCGGCGATATGAATGAAGTGGCACTCGTGGAGGAATTTGACGGAGTTGGGGAAAAAGTAGTGCCAGTTGAGGAATGGGATAAGTTTTTGGAAGCTAAAGTGATGGTCTGGAACGAGAAGGTCCATGTCCATTTTTCGGAGGAACTTATTGAACCCATTGTCAGCGCGATACCTGAATTTAAGATTTATATACAGGAGAAGGAGCATATGCTGCTGTTTAAGCCTGTATTTGTATATCAAGGGAGTGAAGTGTCTCCATCGCAATTTGGCGATGTGGTGAGCGCGGCGGGTGGTTTGGTGCGCATTGTAAAGCGCAATGATGAGGCCGAAGAGGAGTTTATGACCATCATGAATGGCCTGCATCCCGATATTCAAATGAATAGAAAGGAGAAGACTTTCTATTTAAGCGAGTCGGCGGTGTTTGCAAACAATTGGTTTGCCAAGTTTGTAGAAAAGGTGCGCACCCGCAATATTGAGTTGGTGGGTTACGACACTTTGCGCACCATGAAGGTGAACATTCATGAGCCTGAAACCCGGTTACATATCAGTTCCGGGTTCGATTGGTTTGACGCATCATTGGAGGTTTCGTTTGGTGACCAAACCGTTACGCTCGTCGAGGTTAAAAAGGCACTCACATCTAAGCAGAATTATGTGAAGCTGGGCGATGGGTCTATAGGGATGTTGCCCGAGGAATGGATATCGAAATATGGTCTCCTGCTTAAGATAGGGGAGGCCAAAGGCAACAAGTTGAAACTCAAGAAATACCATTTCTCGGTGTTGGAGGAACTCTTGGTTGAGGCTGACGATGGTGGCGTTCTGGATGAATTACGCAATAAAAAGGAAAGGCTGGAGGAAGTGCTTTCGGGCAATCTCCCCACCGCGCAGCCCCCAGAGCACCTTATGGCCGTTTTGCGTCCGTACCAAATGGCGGGCTTTCAATGGCTTAAGTTTTTGAATGAAGTAGGGTGGGGTGGCATCCTTGCCGACGATATGGGCTTGGGTAAGACTATCCAAACGTTGACTTTCTTTCAATACTACAAAAACGAACACCCTGGGTGCAAGTTCCTTGTAGTATGCCCAACGACATTGATGTATAACTGGGAGAAGGAAATTGCCAAGTTTACACCCACATTGACGCGTACCATTCACCACGGGCCGAAACGCACCGGCAAGCTTTCGTCATTTGACGACATCGACATCGTCATCACGACTTATGGAACCATGCGAAGCGACGTAAAACTCTTTAAGGAGGTGAATTACGACTATGTGGTACTCGATGAGTCTCAATCTATTAAGAACCCGCAATCGCAAGTGGCACGCGCTTCTTTGCTGTTGCAGGCTAAGAACAGGCTGGCGCTTAGCGGAACCCCCGTTCAAAACAATACTTTCGACCTCTATGCTCAAATGAATTTCTTGAACCCGGGTATGTTGGGAAGCAGGGAATTCTTTATGAATGAGTTTGCCAACCCCATAGACAAGTTCAAGGAAGATGAAATAAAGGCGCAGTTGCGCAAGTTGACCTATCCATTCCTGTTGCGCCGCTCGAAAGAGCAGGTGGCTAAGGACTTACCCGAAAAGACGGAAACCATTCTCTATTGCGAGATGGGGGCCGACCAACGTAAGATTTATGACGCCTACCGCAACATTTATCGGTCTCAGATTCTGGGGATGATTGAAGATAAGGGCATAGAGCGTTCGCAAATGCATATTCTTCAGGGGCTTACGAAGTTGCGCCAGATATGCGACTCGCCAGCTATCCTGAATGAGACCGAACGGTATCC
>CAIVHI010000037.1 GCA_903905685.1 uncultured Bacteroidota bacterium
CTACAGCTACTCCAATTATTTGGGTTGCTTCAATTTCCCTTCGAACAGTGCGACTAATTCCTCAAATGATTGCTACACGGTTGTCACGGTGGGGTTGAGCTTTAAGTTGACAAAAGATTAAAATTTTATTGTTTATTGAAGAAGGGTATTCCAATATGGAGTACCCTTTTTTTTAGCCTGTTTTTTGGATGAGGTTTCTTTTTTCTATTGTTTTCGTTTTTATAAGTGTGGCTTGTTTTTGTCAGAAGACATTTAAGGTTGCGGGCAAAGTGTATACAGGGGCGATGGTTCAGCGGGAATTTGTTTATGAAGTTGTGGGGAAGGATTCTGCCGTTTTGAAGCTTTTGGACAGCGCGGTGTCTTATTCAACATCAGATAGCTCCGTGTATATGAGGGTTAATTATGTTGTAGGTGGTGGCGCGGCTTCCAAGGAGGTTGGGTTTCATAACGAGAAGAGGCAACAGGTTAGGCTGGTAAAGTATATCGGTGAGGCTGAAGTGGGTGAGTCTACTTGGGAATACGAAGCGAATGGGTCTCGTAAAATGAGCTTGGTTGAGGATGATAAATTGAAAGGTGTGGTGCGCAAGGAGACCTATGAGTATTCCAATGATCGAATTAATGGGGATCAAATAGTGACTGTTACCAAGCAGATTGGTGGTAGGGTTGAGGGCTTTCTCAAGGAGTATTATGACAAGTCGGGAAGGAAGTACAAAGAGGTTAAGTTGGCCGACAACAAGAAGGATGTAGTCCATACCGAGAGTTTTTTTTACGGGGAGAATGGCAAGTTGAGGTCTCGGTCTATTTATTTCAATGAGTTTAAAGTGACTAAGGATTTTAAAGAGGCGGGTGGTGATGAGCCTGAGAAGTGCACAAAGAATTTTGCATTGGTATTGAGCGAACGGCCAAATGTAGCAACCAAGGAGGCTATACTACGTACGTTCATCAACAAAAACAAGGCATTGATTACCGATAAGGATTGTGCTGCCTATGATTTTACCTTCAAGAGTCCGGCCTGTGACATCAATCTTAAAAACAGCCCTAAGAGTGGCGCCAAGCAGGCTACGATAGTAATTAGGGAACGTTGATATTGGTTGGTTGTTGATTGGCAACTGCAAGGGCGGCTATGTCTCCTATTTGGTCGCCCAATGCGGAGAGGAGAATTTTGCAGGTATTTAAGGCGGCGGGTAAACATTCGCGCGTCAATTCGTCCATCATTTTGGTCTTGATGAGGTGACCGGCTTTGTTGAAAATACTGCCGATGATTATTGCATCGGGGTTGAGTATGTCGATAATTAGGGCCATTCCCCGGCCTAAGTATTGCGCGGTAGTTGTAAATATTTCCAATGCCATTTTGTCGCCTGAATTGGCAGCATCGGCCACGTGGTTAGCTGTAATTTTAGGTATGTCCTCAATTGTGGCGCAGAATGAAGGCGTGTCTCCCCTCGCAAACAATTGGACAGCCATAGTTCGGGCGGCTGTAGCTATTCCTCCTCCGCTGCAAAAGCCTTCGAAACTCCCCCTTTTTTCCATAACCTGAGGGGCCGTCTTCGGCGAGGCGCCAATGCCCTACTTCCCCTGCCAAATCGTTTGTGCCGCTATAGAGTTTTCCATTGAGTATCAATCCTGCACCCATTCCGGTTCCGAACGTGAGGAACACGATGTTTTTAAGGCCTTTCCCGGCACCAAATTGCCATTCGGCACAGGCACATGCGTTCGCATCATTTTGTAGGAATGTAGGGATACCGAATCGGTCGCTGATCCATTTCGTGACGGGTATGCGGTCCCAGCCGGGTAGGTTGGGAGGGCTTAAAATCAGGCCCTTTTTGCTATCCAACGGTCCGCCACTCGACACGCCTGCGGCTTTCAGGCAACTGTAATCCAATTGCAAATCTTTCAATATCAGGTCTGCCTGATGGAAGAGTTGATGCATCATGGCCTCGGGCGAACCTGCGGTCTTTAATCTTACCAAGACCTGAATTTGTCCGTCTCCAGCTACGCAACCTACAACTACGGCACATTTGGTACCTCCGATATCGAATCCGAGCAAGTGTGTCATGGCGCGTGGCTGATCTTTTTGCCCCAATTCGGTCTTGATTTTTCTTCAGGGGGATTTTAGCTGTTTGCTTTTCCTTTCCTCGTGGTTGTGAGTGTGAAAAGCAGGCCATGCAGCACAGCAAACCCCATGGAGAAATAGTACAGGCCATCATCGCCGGTATTGCCGGCGTGATGCACGCTGGCAACAATCATCAATATCACCATGAGGGCCAAGCCGGTAAAAGACACTGTTTTGTAGCTGCCGGCATTGAATTTTGCGCTATTGAGGTGGCTATGGCGCATACCGTAGAACAGGTATACATCGAGGCCAATCATCATCCAGACCACCAAGCGAATCCAAGTATCGGAAGGCAGGAAAAGCATCATGAACAAACACGTTGCGACACCCAAGAAAGGCACCAACGGTACCAGCGGGGTCTTGAAGGCGCGTGGCGCGTCGGGCATTTTGCGGCGCATGATTACGATGCCGATACAGACCAAGATGAATGCAAACAGGGTGCCGATACTTGTCATTTCACCCACTATGCGTGCCGGGACGAATGCCGAGAATATGCTTACAAAGAGCATAAACATGAAATTATTTTTGGTAGGCGTGCGGTGTTTGGGGTGAATCCGGGAGAATAGGGCCGGTAATAGGCCGTCCCGGCTCATGGAGAAAAATACGCGGGATTGACCCATGAGCATCACCAAAATGACTGAAGCGTAGCCACCAAGGATTGCCATCACAATGGTCTTGTTCAGCCAAGGGTAGTCGGGGTGTATGACGCCATCGGGGCCGGCGGTACCCATGTTTTCAATGGCTACATAAACGGGTGCGATACCGTCTTTACCTGCAAATTGTTTGTAGTTGGTTACACCCGTCATAACATGGGCGAAAAGGATGTAGAGGATGGTGCAGATTCCCAGAGATAACAAGATGCCTATTGGCATGTCCCTTTTTGGGTTCTTTGCTTCCTGAGCGGCAGTGGATACGGCATCGAACCCGATGTAGGCAAAAAACACAATGGCTGCTGCCCGCACTATTCCGCTGAAGCCATACTCCCCGAAATTGCCTGTATTGGTCGGGATATAGGGAGTATAATTGGCAGGGTGGATGTATTTCCATCCCAACGCTATGAATATCAATACAACGGCTACTTTCAGCGTCACAATGATAC
>CAIVHI010000038.1 GCA_903905685.1 uncultured Bacteroidota bacterium
GACGTTTTTCAGGCCATTGCAGACCCTACCCGAAGGGCGGTGGTACTGCTATTGGCAACGCAAGCAATGACCGCAGGTGCCATTGCGGCTAATTTTGGCACTGCCCGGCCCACTGTCTCGAAACATTTGGCCGTTCTCACCGAATGTAGCCTCCTGATTAGGGAACAAAAAGGCAGGGAAATGTATTACAGGCTCAACCCCGAAAAAATTAGGGAAATCGCAGATTTCGTTGAGCCGTTTCGCGCTATGTGGGAGGACAGATTCGATAAATTGGAAGATGTCATGAGAAGCTATATCGATAGAAACATTACAAATGGAACGAAAAACTAAGGTCGAGGCACCCGAACAATCACAAGATTTATTTATCAGCCGTTATTTTGAACTGCCTGTTGAATCATTGTTCAAGGCATTTGTAGTGCCCGAATTGGTGGCCCAATGGATGGGCACAAAAGTTGTCAAGCTCGACTGTAGTGTTAATGGGCAATATCTGTTCGAAACGACTGCACAAGCCGGAACGGTATTTGAATTGCGGGGGGTGATTCATGATTTTTTATCCAACCGGAAGATAGTCCGCACATTCGAAATGTCGCCTACCCCATTCGGTGTTCAATTGGAGGTGCTTCAATTTGAGGCCATCACCGAAAATACCTCCAGCCTAAACATGCACCTTGTTTATGAGTCTGCCGAACATCGGCAACGGGTTTTGAAACAAGGCTTTAGTCAGGGCATCAACATGGCGCACAATAGGATTCAAGAGATTTTCAACAACTCGAAATAATCAATCACAATGGTAAAAAACATCATTTATTGGGCAACAACCGCCCTGCTTTCCTTCGGTATGCTGGCAAGTGGCATTCAGCAGTTGTTGAGGACCCAAACCATGACGGAAATGTTGGGTCAATTGGGCTATCCTCCCTATCTGCTCACCCTAATCGGAATTTGGAAAATCCTAGCTGTGGCGGCAGTGCTTATGCCGGATTTCAAACTGTTGAAGGAGTGGGCTTATGCGGGATTGTTTTTTACCATGACCGGTGCACTTTTTTCTCATCTGGCGGTGGGCGATACCGGTATCGTCCACATTATCGGGCCCATCATGCAGACGCTGTTCATCATTTCGTCGTGGTATTTCAGACCGGCAAACCGAAAAGTCTTGACTATAAACCCATAGTTTTAGCACCATGAATCCTAAAGTAGATTTCTATTTCGCTCCCAATAAGCCGTGGCACGACGAATTGGTATACCTCAGAAGACTGGTGCTATCGTGCGGGCTTCAAGAAGAATTGAAGTGGGGCGTGCCCTGCTACTTGGCAGACGGGACCAACATTGTGCTGCTGCATGTGTTCAAAGATTATTGCGCCATCCTGTTTTTCAAGGGCGTATTGTTGAAAGACCCCTATGGCATGCTCATACAGCAGACGGAAAACGTTCAGGTTGCCCGCCAAGTCAGGTTTACTTCGCTTGCCGAGGCGGTGGAGCGCAGCGAAGGGGTGAAAGCATATATTTTCGAAGCTATTGAAGTGGAGAAATCCGGAGCTACAGTAAAGCTGAAAACGCCGGCGGAGATGAAGATGGCAGAGGAGTTTCAAGAACGACTGGAAATGGATGCCGAACTAAAGGCCGCCTTTGCAGCCCTCACACCCGGCCGACAGCGTGCTTACTTGCTCCACTTCTCGCAACCCAAGCAGGCCAAAACCCGAGAGGCGCGAATCGACAAATGCGTTCCCTTCATTATGAACGGGAAGGGTTTGGATGCGATGGGATAATGGAGCGGAACGGATGTGCGAACGCTCCCGCCGCTCGATTTTTGACCAAAGTTCATCGGCATATCTACTTTTTATAGCCGTATTTGCCCTTTCAGTGGGTATTTGCTCATTGCACACGGGAGCTAAACGTTTATCGGGCTATGGCTTGCTTAACAATGGAATCAGGGTTATTCACGCCCGTCATCGCAATTTTGGTGCGTGCAGATTCTACTTGGAATAATTATGTCGAACGACCGTGATATTTTTCGAAATTTGCGGAACACCCCAATTAGAAGATGTATTTTTCCAAGAACCTTTCTCAGGCGTTTACCCTTGTTTTCGCCTTGCTTGCGTTTTGCGCGCCCGCCTTTGCACAAAAATCAAGCACCACCGCCACTATTTTAGGTATAGTTGCCGACTCTGCCACGTTGCATCCGTTGGAATATGCCGCTGTATCCGTATACCCAAAAGATAGTACCACGCCGGTGGGCGGCATGATAACCGATGATAAAGGCGCTTTCAACATTGCCGACTTGAAGCCCGGTGTGTATCGGCTTAAGGTGGAATTTATTGGATACCGACCCAAAATAAAGGACAACATCACGCTGAAGGCCGGCAACAACGACATTGGCACGGTAAGTATCGCCGATAAGTCTAACAAAATGAAGGAAGTAACCATTACGGGACAAAAGAGCTTCGTGGAGAATAAGTTGGATAAGTTGGTGTTTAATGTAGGCAACGACGTCACTTCCTCGGGGGGCTCTGCAACCGACGTGCTCAAGAAGGTGCCGCAGGTAGATGTGGACATCAACGGTAATGTTGAATTGCTGGGCAATGCCAACATCAAGGTACTCCTCAACGGCAAGCCTTCTGCGCAGTTCGACAACAATCTGGCCGAGGCATTGCGAGTGATACCGGCATCGCAAATCGACAAAATAGAAGTGATTACGAGTCCGGGGGCCCAATATGATGTGGAAGGTACGGGTGGCATCATCAACATCATCTTGAAGGAGAGCAAAGTAAAGGGCATAAACGGCACGTTCAACATATCGGCGGGAACGCGGGTGGAAAACACTTCGCTCTACCTTCATGCCCAAAACGGGCCTGTCGAGTTTAATTTTTCTGTCAGCGGCAACGCCAACCTTTCGGGCAATGTTCCCACTTCATCAAACCGCACTGCCGACAGTGCGGGTATCGTGCAAACCCGTCTTCTACAGTCGGGCACCGGGAGTACATACTGGTATGGCTACCGCTCACAATTGGGTATGGATTGGGACATCACGAAAACAGACCATTTTTCGGTAAACCTTGGCTACTTCTTTCACGGCAATCAAAACACGGGCTCGCTCAATCAGCAACAGCTGGCATATGGGGTGAATCCCATCGACGCGCTGAGTGGACGCAACACCACATCGGGCGACGGATATGGTGGGGCCGACTTGACGCTCAATTATAAAAAGAAGTTCAAAGGCGAAGGGCACGAATTAATGGTTTTTGCGCGCCCCGCGGCCTACAATGAATTGGAGACCTACAGCCGTAAAAATGCTGAGCAGTCGGTAACGGTGTCGGGTGCAGGCGGTGCGCAACATGAACACTTCTTTGAATTCAATTACGGTGCCGATTATTCACGCGCTCTTGGTAAAGACATCGTTTTGAACGTAGGCGCAAAGGCCACTGTGTCGCGCATCAATGTAGACGCCAACCATACCGTCCTCGATATGGGCAGCGGAAACTATGTGGACGACCCGACTTTTTTAAACAATTATGCCAACTATCGAGA
>CAIVHI010000039.1 GCA_903905685.1 uncultured Bacteroidota bacterium
CTGCCCGCTGCTGAAACCCGGTTTGGGGGCACCGTCCACCTCGGCAGAGCGGAAGATGTTGAAGTGGGAAATGAGCGGGGCGGTCTCGATGGGGTAGTAGGAAATAAGTGTACTCAGCGGCACCATGGTGCCCGTGCTGTTGCGCACATAATACTTGCCCATGTCGTCTATCGACGTGCGGTAATTGGTATCGGCCTGCGCCAGAATATGGAAGGTCCTGTTGTAAACCGTAAAGTCGTTTACATAAATGCTGCCCATATAGGTTTGGATGGTCGTGAATACATCTCCTATCGAAACCCCCATCCGCTTGCATTTTTCCCGATCTACATTGATTTTGTAACTCGGGGTGTGTGCACCATAAAAGCTGTAGGCACTACCAATGGCGGGGCTCTTCATAGCCTCCTTGGCAAACGACTTCACCACTTTTTCAAACGCCTTAACGTCGTCAGTTGTTTGGCGTTGCTGTATCTGCATTGCGAAACCTGCAGTTTGGCCTATACCCGGAATGGGAGGAGGCAAGGTCACTTTCACGTCAGCTTGCTTGAGCCCTGCCTCGGCAATGCGTTTTTGCAGAACCGCCACTATACCGGGCACTTGCTCGGCTTCCGTTTTGCGTTCGTCCCAAGGTTTGAGCTGGCAGAAGATGGTGCCCGAGTTCGACTTGGTGGAGAAGTTGAACACGTTGAGGCCGCCCAGTGCCGCAAAGTGGTCTACACCCGGGGTGGATTTCACAATAGCCATAAGGCTGTCCATCACGGCAATGGAGCGGGTGGTAGATGAGGCTTCCGGCAATTCGTAGGCTATGTATACGCGGCCATCATCCTCACCCGGTATGAAGCCGGTAGGCTTTGCTTTAAACAGCAACACTGTCGCCACCACAATGCACACCAGGAACATAATAACGTACTTGGCACCCTTGATGCAACGTTTCACGCCTGCCGTATAATGGTGGGTCACGCGGTCGAACCACTGGTTGAACTTGTAGAACAACCGGTTCAGCCCTTTGGCGTCAGACTGTATTGGGGAGGGTTTCAACAATATCGTGCACAAAGCAGGGGTGAGAGACAACGCTACAAATGCCGACAGCAACACCGATATCGCGATGGTGATGGCGAATTGTTGGTACAATTTGCCCACTATGCCGGGAATGAAGCCTACAGGCACGAACACCGCCGCCAAAATGAGCGCGATGGCCACGACAGGTCCGGAGATGTCTTGCATGGCGTGCAGGGTGGCTTCCTTGGCTGTCATGCCCTTGGCATCAATGTAGTGCTGAACGGCCTCCACCACTACAATTGCATCGTCCACCACAATGCCGATAGCCAGTACGAAGCCAAACATCGTGAGGGTGTTTATGGTGAAGCCCAACGGTATGAAGAAGATGAAGGTTCCGATGATGGACACGGGGATGGCTAAAATAGGTATGAGCGTTGCCCGCCAATTTTGAAGAAACAGGAATACCACCACAGCCACAAGCCCTAATGCCTCCAACAGCGTAATGACCACCTCCTGCATGGAAACCTTAATTACCGTAACCGACTCAAACGGTACATAGGCATCGATGTCTTTCGGGAACGACTTTTTCAATTCCTCCAGTTTTTTATAGACACCGTCGGCCGTTTTCAACGCATTACTGCCGGGTGCTTGGTACACCAATAGGAACGAGGCACGGTTGCGGTCCACGAAGGAGTTGGTGGCATAGGAGTATTTGCCTAGAGCCACACGACCCACGTCTTTGAGATAAACAAGGGCTCCTGTTTGAGGATTGGTCTTGACAACGATTTTTTCGAATTCCTGAGCTTTGTTCAAACGTCCGTTCACCAGCAGGCTATATTCAAAATTCTGGGTGTTTTGTTGGGGAGGCACACCTACCGAGCCTGCCGCCACTTGCAGGTTTTGCTCATTGAGTGCCGCAATCACGTCTCCCGCGTTCAGGCCGTATACGGCCAGTTTGTCCGGTTGCAGCCATACCCGCATACTGAAGTCGTCGGCACGGGTGATGATGTCGCCCACGCCGTCAACCCGCAATAGGGCGTCGCGCACAAAGATGTTGGTGAAGTTGTCGAGGAAGGGGATGTTGTGCGTGGCATTTGGCGAGTAGACTGCCACCATCATGAGGATGCTCGGGTTGCGCTTACGTACGGTAAGGCCCAGCCGTTTCACCACATCGGGCAGTTGCGGGGTAGCGATGCTCACCCGGTTCTGCACATCGAGGGTGGCTATGTTGATGTTCGTGCCGATGTTGAAGATGGCGTTGATGGTTACCGCGCCGTTGCCCGTGCTGTTACTCTGGAGGTACTCCATATCGGGCGAACCATTGATTTGGTTCTCGATGGGTGTCGCAACGGTCTGCTCCACGGTTTCGGCATCCGCGCCCGTAAACTGTCCCGTAACCTGCACCTGCGGCGGTGTGATTTCGGGATACTGGCCCACTGCCAGATTCATGATGCAGATGGTACCCACCAGCAGCAGCACCACCGAAATGACGATGGCCGTAACCGGACGCTTGATGAACGTAGTGGAAATCATAAAGTTCTTTAATGCTGTGAATTCGAATTGGCCTTTTGAGGGCCTCCCAAGTTGACCTCTGCGCCATCCCTCATGCGCTGCACGCCATCGGCTATCACACGCTCACCTGCAGTCAGGCCCGATTTGATGACGATTTTGTCTCCTATAGTGGCTCCCACGGTTACGCGCTTCTGTACTGCATGGGGAGATGGTGCTGTAGGCGCGGGTGGGGCACCCGGAGCTGTAGCCGAGCCCGGCTGTGGGGCAATCAGGGTATCGCGCTCCACGAATACGAAGTACTCACCCATCTGCTCCACTATGGAGCGGCCGGGGATGAGTAGTTGCAGCGAGGTGTCGGTACTTTTCACCCGCACGTTGCAACTCATGCCTGCCTTCAGTTGGCCATTATTGGGCACCTCCAGCCGTACGGTTATCGTGCCCGTTTGTGGATTCACGCCGCGGTCCATAAACATGATTTTGCCGGGCTTAGGGTAGATGCTATTGTCGGGAAGCAAAAGGGAGAATACTGAATCGGATGCCGCGTATTGCTTCAGCTCTGCGAACCGCTTGATTTGTTTTTCGGGAACCGTAAAATCCACCGCCATAGGGTCGTCGGTAGATATTGTATTCAATATCGTTTGTTCCTTCGATACCGCATTGCCCACCTTCACCTGCGATATGCCTATGGTGCCATCGAAAGGGGCCCGAATGTAAGCATACGACAAATCGGTTTGAGCCTTCACCAAGTCTTGCCGGGCAGCAACCACTTGGTCTTTGGCATTTTGCAGGGTGGTCATGGCGTGGTCCAGGGTCTGCTTCGCAATGGCCTCATGCTCATTCAGATAAATATACCTGTCGGCATCTTTTTGCGCTTGTTCCAAGTTCGATTGGGCCACCTTTAGGTTGGCCTCGGCTTGGTTTTTTGATGCGCCATACTTGCTATTGTCTATCTCATACAGCTTTTGCCCTTTCGACACGTGGCCGCCTTCCGTGAAGAACATGCCGGTAACATAGCCTTCCACTTCGGGCTTGATATCCACCTGCATGCGGGCTACTACCGTGCCGGGAAACACATCGAACGACGTAGCCTTCTCGGGCACTACCGTATATAGGCTCACCGGAATGGGTGCGTTGGCCGGATTGGGCGCACCACTCTGTCCCGGACCACAAGACGTGGCCAGCAACAGTGCGGCCGGAGCAACAACCAGGGTAGCAGAAAATTTCATGGTATACGTTTTAAATTTCGGTTTGTATGTCGCCCATTGCAACCTGTAGGTCTACCTTGCTTTCCAGGACTTTGAACAGGGCGTTGAGGTAATTGATCTCGGAAGTCTTCAGGTCTGACTCGGCAATGACAACGTCCAAATAGCTTTTGATGCCTTCGCGGTACTGGAATTTTACGATGTTGTAAACCTCTTGGGCGGTGGCGCGGTTTTCCAACTGTATATGTAGGTTGTATAGGCTTGCTTTGTAGTTGGCCATGGCCGCGCTGTATTGCGTATTTACCGCAAGCTCCAAGTTGTCGACATCCAAATCCGTCCGCTTTTCCATGAGTATCGACTTACGGTAGTTGTCAACGCGCTTTAGTCCGGTAAATATGGGGATATTGAGTTGCACGCCGAAAACTGAATAGGGATATGCATTTTGAAACATCGTCGACAGACGTTCGCCTTCCCACTCATACACATAGTTGTAGTAGGCGCCAATGGAAGGAAGGTAGCCATACTTGTAATATAGGGAATTTTCGTGTTGCAAACGACGGGCGATTTGCAACTGACTATATTCAATACGTTTCTCCATATGCACCGCCGCAAGTGTGTCTACATAGATTTGGTTTAGTAGTGCTGCCGTATCAAAAGCGGGTCTTAAATCCACGTCACCTTTTGCCCCAATGAGTTCCTTTAGTACAGCCTTTTTGGCTTCTTCAATCTCAAGTTCCGATTTAAGGCCGGCCAGCGAATTGTTCAGGGCTATAGACGCTTGCTTGTAATCTACTTTGTCCGAGACACCACTAACAAACCTGTGGTAGGCATCGGTCATGTTCTTGGCCAATCGGGCGGTGTCTTCACGAAATACCTCCACCTGCTTTACCGAAAGCAAAAGGTCGTAAAATGCTTTACTTACCGAGGCTATCAAATTGATTTTCAGTGCAGTGACATTTGTAGCCGCCGCCTCCTTCCCTAAATCGGCCACCTTGCCTGCCAGCAAGGCATCGTGACTGAACAACGTTTGGGCAACCCCGATTTGCGGTAGCCCGTAATTAAAAACGCCGGACCCAATTCCAGTCAATTTTCCTCCCACAGTTGAAAAGGAATATGGTAGGGAGAGGTAGTTTTGATAGAGCATAGACCCCGAAACTTGCGGCATCCATGCCGACACTGCAATTTTTCGATTGAGGTTGGATACCGATCGGTCTATCAACACCTGGTTGAGGGCCGGCTGGTTTTTCAATGCATACCCAATGCAGTCGTTAAGCGTTAAATTTCCACCTTCTATAGGCGAATTTATATTGATTTTTTCTTGTCTATTTGTTTTTTGAGCAAAAACCGGATATCCGAAAAACAAGAGGAAAGTGGCGGGTAGCAACAGGCCGGAACCTGTGCCGAGTTTGATTTTCATCTTAAAAATAAAATCAAAAAAAAGATATTCTAAACGAATACTGTCGAAGCAAAGGTACACAATCCCGCTAAATACGTTTCTGCACTTTTATTTCTTTTCCTGATTTGGACATAGCCATTATCAAAAATTAAACACTTTTGAAGTTGGTGGATTGAATATTTGAGGTAATTTTCCGAAAAATTTGTCATGAAGAAAATAGGTATACTGGGCTCGGGCGTTGTAGCTCAAGCCCTCGGAAACGGATTCTTGAAGCACGGTTATGAGGTAATGTTGAGTTCCCGAAACTTGGCCAAGCTCCAAGATTGGAAAACACAAGGTGGGGAGCATGCCCACCTGGGCAGCTTTTATGAAGCGGGCAAATTTGGCGACATCGTCGTTATTGCTCTGAAGGGCATTATTGCGGTAGATGCCGTTGAAGATGCCGGCCCTCAACACTTGATGCGCAAAACCGTAATCGACGCGACCAACCCCATAGCCGATTCTGCCCCTGAAGATGGGGTCTTGAAATTTTTTACTAACAACGACGAATCGCTCATGGAACGCCTTCAATTGCAGTTCCCCGAAGTTCATTTTGTAAAGGCGTTCAACTGTATTGGCAGTGCCTACATGGTGGAGCCGCCCTTCAAAGAAAAACCCACGATGTTCATTTGTGGTAACAACGTTGCTGCAAAAAAGGAAGTGAACGAAATATTGGAAAAATTTGGTTGGGAAGTAGCCGATATGGGCAAGGCTGCCGCTGCCCGCGCCATTGAGCCTTTGGCTATGCTGTGGTGCATTCCAGGCATGTTGAACGGCGAATGGAAACATGCTTTCAAACTGGTGAAGGAATAGCGTTGAGGAATACCACTTTCCTCAAAATCGATAAGATTACGGGTGGTTCACTTCGCGTGAACCACCCGTTTTTGATTTATTTCCAGGGCATGGACGGTGGTATATAGAATGTCGATCTAGAAGTAGCCAAAATAGTGTTGGCTGTTCTCGGCAAACTCGATGCAGATTTCGTCGCCCTCTCGATATGCCCCAAAGTCAGACTCAGATACCTCTATACTGAGCTTCACAGGCGACTCGATATAGAAATGGAAACTACCGCCGGCTACTGCAACCTTTTTCATGATTTTGTGGGTCGATACGGTCTTCTTTTTCAACTTGATGTCCAATAACAGTCCTCGATGATAAACCTGGTAGACCATGCCCACCGATACCAACGAAATACCTGCAAGAATGACAATGGATAGCGAGAATTTGCCTATCGAGAATTGCATAATCCCGGAATCTGAGAACCGGTACCACGATGTAATGAATGGGAAAACGAAACTCATGACTAACAGCCACACCAATATTATCCGGTAGGTTCTCCGTTCCTTACGTTCCATCTGTGTCAAAAACGACAATTCTTCGGTCGTCATGGCTTCCAAATGGGGTGCGGGCAGGGCCACAGGCTATTTGAGGTTGTAGATATAAGAGAATTTTTCCGTGGCATATTTTACAAACGCGGCAACGTTGGGCTCTTTTCCGGTAATCCGTTTGCACAACTCTGCAGATGTATACCGCCGGCCGTATTGGTGCACGTTTACCCGCAACCAATTCAACATATCCGAAAAATTACCGGCTTCCACCATCCCATCGAGTGTCTTTAGCTGTTTACGTGCTTCTTCAAACAATTGCACCGCCAAAAAACTGCCCATACTGTAGGTGGGGAAGTAGCCGAACATGCCGTGGCTCCAGTGCACATCCTGCAAAATGCCTGTTTTATCGTCCACCGGGCTAATGCCCAGATAGTGTTCGTACTGGTCGTTCCAAGCTTGTTTCAAGTCGGCGGCGTTCAAGGTTCCGGCAATCAATTCCTTCTCCAATTCATACCGAATCATCACATGGAAATGGTAGCTGAGCTCATCTGCTTCGGTACGTATCAACGAAGGGGATACTCGGTTGCACGCCCTATAAAACGCGTCAAGCGGTGTTTCGGCAAATTGGTCGGGATAGGCTTGTTGCAGAATGGGGTAAAAATGCCTCCAAAAGGAAAGTCCGCGCCCTATGCAGTTCTCCCAAAGCCTAGACTGTGATTCATGAACTGCCAATCCTGCGGCTTCCGACAGTGGTAATCCGTAGAATTTCTCAGGCAAGCCTTGCTCATAAAGTGCATGGCCTCCCTCGTGAATGCTGCTCCAGAGTAACGCAGCCATATTTTTGACGTCCAGCCGGGTCGTAATTCTGACATCACCCGGCGAAAACGAGGTTGTAAACGGGTGTTCCGAATAGTCTTGACGCCCTGCCGCAAAGTCGAACCCCATTTTTTCGAGCACCAGCATGGAGAAGTCCCATTGTTTTTCTTTCGCAAATGTTCCGTGTAGGGGTGCATCGTTTACTTGGTTTGTAGCATTGATACGATTTAATAGTGCCGAGAGTTGCGTTTTTATGTCTGTAAAAAACGGGTCGAGGGATGCGATTGTAGACCCTCGCTCGTAGTCGTTCAATAGTGCGTCGTAAGGATGGCTATCATATCCATAGAGGTCAGCCTGACGGCGTTTTAAAGCAATCATTCGGTCGAGGAATGGCGCAAAAACAGCGTAGTCGTTTTTCTCGCGCGCAGCTACCCAAGCATTGAAGCTCAAGCTCGTAAGTTGGGAAAGTTCTTCTACAAATTCGGCAGGCAGCTTTTTGTTCTTTTCGAAGTCGAGCCGCGACAAACGGACATTGCAGGCTTCATCAGAGTCCTTGTCGCCAATGGATTCAAAATGTTGCGACAAATCTTCGAGTACGGTCCCAAGTCGGTTGCAGGTGAGCAACTTGTGGGCTTCAGTTGCCAATGTGGAAAGTTGCCTCCCCCTTGCCTCGGCACCTTTTGCAGGCATCCCCACTTCTTGATCCCAACCCAAAACCGCAGCTGCATAGTTGAGGTCGGCTGCTTTCCCCAAAATCTCTTGATACTCCGAGTATAGTTGTGCAATGTAAACTTCCATATAGCGGCAAAATTAAGCCTAACGGTGCAACTGCAATTATTTATTGCAACAATACCCAATGGGAACGAGGACCATCACCCGGAAGTTTGGCTTATTCTATGTTCCAACTTTATTACGGGCCAAATTACCATCTCCCGCGGCAAGCCATGTGGCTATTTTACCAAACCATTTGTAGTCAGCAGCTTATGCGATGTTACCTTAATGAAACATTCTTGCAACGGGGTTGTTGCCATAGTCGTACGGAATGACCGAAAGGTCATCCATCGGTTGTGTCAGGATGAGGGACGCCTTTTTGCCCACTTCAATAGTGCCCATTTCCGACAGGAGCTCCATCGCCGCCGCACCATTGACGGTAACGGAATTCACAACTTCTTCGGGAGTCATGCGCAGTTGCGTGCAGCCAAGGGTCAGCAACAGCGGGATATTGCCTGACGGGCAGGACCCCGGGTTGTAGTCGGACGCAAGGCAGACCGGGAGCCCTGCATCAATCATTTTGCGCGCGGGCTGGTAGTGCATTCCCAAGAAGAATGCGGCTCCCGGTAGTAGGGTGGGGATGGTGGACGAATCGCGTAATGCGTCGATTTCGGCATCGCCCACACATTCCAAGTGGTCTACGCTCACAGCATTGCATTTTATACCCATCTGTACCCCACCGGAATTATACAATTGGTTGGCGTGAATCTTGGGCTTCAAACCATATTTCCAACCTGCCTCCAAGAGCCGTTCGGTTTCGGCTGTTCCAAAAAAGCCTTGCTCGCAAAATACATCCATGTAATCGGCGAGCCCTTCCCTAGCCACTATCGGCAACATTTCATCGATGATGTGTTCCACATAGGCCGGCTTGTTTTCGCGATAGGCTACAGGGTAGGCGTGCGCTGCAAGAAAACTGGCTTTTACGGCTATGCCCGATTCTTCTTTCAACCTCCTAATCACCCGCAACATTTTCAGTTCGCCTTCCAAGCAAAGCCCATAACCACTCTTTATTTCAATGGCCCCCGTGCCCTGCTGCATTACTTGGTGGAGTCGTGCCAAACTCTGGTCGAATAGGGCCGATTCATCCATTGCATTCAGCTTGGCAGCAGAGTTGAGGATGCCGCCTCCGCGGCGAGCTATTTCTTCATAACTCAACCCGTTTATGCGGTCCACAAATTCTCCATTACGGCGTGCTGCAAACACGATGTGGGTATGGCTGTCGCACCAAGCCGGCAATACCAAACGGCCCCCACAATCCACCACTTCATCTGAACTTGTTTCAGGGAGTTGGGCCATTACGCCAAAACTATGAATCCTCTTATTTTCAATAATCAGCCATGCATGCGACAGAAATGGCACCGTAGCCATGTCTTTGCCCGCAAGGGGTTTGCCGCTTTTGTTTGGCGTTGAAATCCCGTAAAGTCGATCTATGTTGCAAAGTAATGTCCTCATAATTGGTCTGAAAAAGTGTTATTATGTTGCCGAAATCTCGTTGAGCAATTGCGTGGCAGCGTTGTTTATTTGGTCTTCAAGCACTTTGTAAATTAGC
>CAIVHI010000040.1 GCA_903905685.1 uncultured Bacteroidota bacterium
AGACGCCGGCCGCGAAATAGATTCGCCCCTCGGGTGCATCGAAGTATAGGTTTCCGGGGTTGTGGAGATCCTGAATAAGTTGTTCTTGGGTTTCGAATCCGAAATAATCATAGCAGCCGCCCTTCAACGGATGGTCGGTTTTGTGTTTTTTGCCTTCATAATGCAACATACCCATTTGCCACCAAAAATACCTGCGCACCTTTTTGGAAAGCAATGTTCGGCGGATAAAGGTGATGGAAAGGTTGTCGAGCTTTACCGACTCCCGATAAAACAAGCGCGAAAGGAGCCGCTGTGCGGCGAGAATATAAAGGACAGCAGCACCCACGCCGGATATCATGTGCAGTGGTGCATTGCCAAGGGGAAGCGAATTCAGCAGGAACACCGTTGCCACGCCAGACGTAAACAAGAACTCCATGGAATAAATAGCCTTGATTCGAAATCCGGTCCGATTGCCGATGTCAACTGTCAGCGAATCGTCACCCCAAAAGTATCCTATGTCCTGCTTTCTCACTCTTGGCGGTTATTAGGGTGATATGGATGCAGTTACAACGTCAGGCAAAATGGATTGGGTCTCCCTTAATTCGGCACCGAATACGTCAGCAAAGTTGCATTTCAGCTCCTGTTTGATGCTTTCGATATCAACTTCCCTCCCCAATTCTTTCTTGAGGGATGTCACGGCCTTGTCCGTTATACCGCAGGGCACTATGTAGTTGAAATAGTTGAGGTCTGTATTGACATTGAGAGCGAAACCATGCATGGTGACCCACCTGCTGCACCGCACGCCCATTGCACATATTTTGCGGGCACGGCCCTTGATATCGGGGTCAAGCCACACGCCGGTAGAACCCGGAAGGCGGCCGGCCGATATGCCGTGGATGGCCAACGTGCGGATGATGACCTCCTCAAGGTTGCGCATATATTTGCCCAAGTCGGTCTCAAAATGTTCCAAGTCCAGTATGGGGTACCCAACAACCTGCCCCGGCCCATGGTAGGTAATGTCTCCTCCGCGATTGGTCTTTACAAACGTCGCCCCCATTTCGGCAAGCCTAGTATCGTTCACCAGCAAATTTTCCATGTGTCCGCTCTTACCCAGCGTATATACATGTGGATGCTCGCAAAACAGCAGGTAGTCTTTGGTATGCAATTCGGTTGGTTTCACCGGCGAGCCAGACCGGTACCACTCGCTTTTTATCTCGAGGTTGCCGCGCATCAGTACCTCTTGGAAGCCCCATGCGGCTTCATAAGGCATCAAACCAATATCCTGAAACAAAATCGACTTCATAGCGAAATTACCAATTGCAATAATACAGATTTCCCGACACCCGGAAAAAGGCATTATCGATTCGGGTATAGCATTTGTCATGTGCCCTGTGCCGAAATTACAACAACGTAACCCCTCCTTCAATACCTATTCGTTATCCTTGTTATTGGCACATTCATTTCTCGAGAAATGTTTACATTTGCAAAAGGGCAAATTCATGCAGATTATGAGGTCAAACATCAAGACAAGAAACACCTTTGCTTTTATTTGTTTCGTCATCTGCATTTCCGGCACGGCGGCAGTAGCTCAACTCCGCACCGATGACTATTTTGCGCAGAAATGGATGATTGACGTGAATCTCCCCGTTGGAGGGGTAGTGCAATCGAGTACCATTAAGTATTCCCCCCTGTATCCCAGTTATTTGAATGCCTCTTTACCCAATTTGACCCTCTCCAATGCCACATCGGTGGGAATCGATCTGGAGTGGGGTTGTTTTTTTGGCGATTACAACCTGCATGGCATTGGTGGGGGCATAATCTACCAGTCGCATTTTTACAACATGACTGCCGACAAATTCCATGTTGAATACCGGGCGGTAGATGGCCAGGGTAGTGTTTACAGGCAGTCCATATCATCTACGGGGGCGATTACCGAGAAAATGCGCAACTCCCAAACCAATATCCCCATCGTATTTCGTACTAAACAGATTCTCAGTAAGAAAATCGGGTTTTCTTTTGATGCCGGCTTGCTGTTCAACTTTCAAAACACGGTGAATTACAGCAGCGATGCGGCCTTCAACTATGAAGCCATCTATGCATATGATGCCAAAAGCAATGAGTCGTATACCCACATTTACGACAACAACCCTACCCCATCGGCCACCGACTGGCTGATTACCGTGCAACAATATGAAGCCCACAACCCGAATAGCAATGTGAACCAGTACTTCGACAGCTTGAAGGCCCGTGGCTACAACGTTGGGTTGGGTGTGAAGCCCGGCAACCTGTCGGGAAGCATCAAAGAACCCTGGGCCTCTTTGGGGTTCATCTGCCGTCCGGGCATGAACTTCAAAATGTATGAACGGCTGTATTTTTACTTGGGGGCCTATGCATCTTACCAGGTCTTCAACCTCAACAACAGGGGCTCCATAAGCCTTGCCGACACCTATGGCTCCACGTATACTTCCATGTTTAGGTCTGTTACGGGCCTGAGCCAGCTTGCTTATGGTGCCAACATTGGGTTTCGGGTGTTCTTAGGGCATTCCGAGATTTACATTAACCCCGACGGCCGATAACCGTTTTTCAAGACCTTTTTAGCGCGGCATAACCCTTTGTTAAATTTCAACGAGGTAGCCGCCATTTTTTTATCAATTGGTTTAATCGTTTGATTAAACCAATTGTTTAGCCCAAATTTGCATCACGATACGGGTGATGCCATGACGGACGATTTCAGCACGGAGCAAAAAATAAAGCAGGCGGCGCAGCGGGTATTTCTGAAAAAGGGATATGCTGCTACCCGTACCCGCGATATTGCCGAAGAAGCCGGCTTCAACCCCGCGCTGCTCAACTACTACTTCAGGAGCAAGGAGAAGCTGTTCGAAATCGTGATGCTGGAGAACATGCAAATGTTTGTGGCGGGTGTGGTCGGCATCCTAACCGATGACGCTACCACACTGCGGCAAAAACTGCATATCCTGGTAAGCCACTACATCGACATGTTGCAGGCCAATCCCGACCTACCGGCCTTTATGATTGGCGAAATTCGCGATAATCCCGACGGCCTCATGGAGAAAATCGGGTTCTCCAAACTGCCGCCCGATGCCAGTATACTGATGCAGTGGCGGACACTGGCGGGAGAGAACGGCACCTTCAAGCCCACCCACATCATGATGAACCTAATAGCCATGGTGGTGTTTCCATTTGCCACCGCTCCGCTCATCCGCAGCCGTACGGCGATGGACCGCACCGCGTTTTCGGCATTGATGGAAGAGCGCAAAGAACTGATACCCATGTGGATAGAACAAATGATATTGGCGGGCGCCACCACAAACCCCAAAAGCTGACCTCACGATGAAGCAGATACTGACTACGGCCACCTTTTTAACGATGATGATGAGCGGAACCTCTGCGCAAGTGGTCTTCAGGTCCTTAAACGATGTTTGGACGTATGCCGATGAGCACAACATCACCGTTCGGACCGCGCGTTACGACATAGAAAAATCACAATATGCCACAAAGGGTGCAATAGGCAATTTCCTGCCGCAACTGGGCCTGAATGGCACAGCCACAGAGAATACCGCCCTCCAAACCACCCTGATTCCCGGGCAACTGTTCGGCGGAAAAGACAACTCATATAAGGCAGTGCAATTTGGACAGAAATACATCTATAATGGCGGCTTTACCGCCCAAATGGACATTGTGAATGTGCAGACTTGGATGAGCATGAAAATAGCCCGCGAAAGCGAAGCCTTGAGTCGAGACTCCATGACCAATCAGAAAAAAACCGTTTACCAACAAATAGCCACCCAATATTATTCCTTCCTACTCATGAAAGTGGCGGCAGACTTGGCGCACACCAGCGAGCGGATAGCCGATTCGGTGCTGCAATCGGTTCAGAGCAAATTTGCCGATGGGTTGGCGAACGCTGCCAATGTGGACGTAGCCAAGATGAACCTGATGCGGGCTAAACAAACTTCCATCACGTCGGAGTACCAAATGGCGACCTCGAAAAACACGTTGAAGGGACTGCTGGACATTGCCCCGAAAGATTCCTTGGAAATTGCCGACGATTTGAACCATGCAGAAGCCGTGTCGGACGTAGGTATCTTCGCCCTTGACCCATCGGTGACAATTGCAGAAAGGCAGGTGAACCTCGGGATGCTGCAATATAAAAACACCCTCAGCACCTTTTGGCCCACATTGAGCGTGAGCTACAACGATGCCACGCAACAAAACGACAACAAATTCGAACCGTTTTCGACCGGCGGCCCATTTTGGTATCCCGCCCGGTATTGGACATTGCATGCATCATGGATGCTGTTTAATGGCGGCTCGAGATACTGGACGGCCAAGCGGAGCAAAGTGGCTTGGGAGGAGAAAAAACTGCTCGCAGACAATGTGCGCAAACAAGCCGACATCAACGACGAAAACCTGCGGCTGGCCTATAAGAAGGCAGCGGCCCTTGCCGCAAATTCGAAGACAGTGATGGAATTGTCGCTCGACAACTACCGCCATACGTGCTACAGGTATAAAGAAGGCATGGCAACCATGGAAGACCGCCTGAATGCCTTCTCCGACTTCATCAACTACCAGAACCAATATTTGAACAACATATCGGACCTGTTGGTACAGACGTACCTCGTGAAGATTAGACAAACGGAATTCAAATGAGACTCAACAACATCGGGATTGTAAGCCTAGTGGCGGCAATGGCGGCTTCCTGCGGCCCCAAGTACGACCAAGTATCGCCCAAGATGGCACCCGCCACAGAGGCCGTTTTTGCATCGGGCAGCATCGACCCCAAGGATGCCTACATGGTGACGTCGCTTTCCGACGGATTCATCGTGAAAAGTTTTGTGCAGGAAAATGACCTCGTACGCGACAAACAAGTGTTGTTCCGGCTGGATAACCGCCAGCAACATACGCAGGTCAATATTGCCAACACGAATTTGACATATGCAAAAATCAGTGCGGCGGCCAACTCTCCCACGCTACTCCAAATAAAAAGCCAGATGGATGCCGCCCGCGTGAAGCTTGCCACGGATTCAGTGACCTTGGTGCGGTATGAACACCTGTATCTGACCAACACGGTATCGAAACAGGATTTGGACAATGCCCGCCTCAACTACCAAGCGTCGTTGGCCAATTACAATGCCGATTGCGAAAACTACCGCGCCACCGCCGACAAAGTGCGCCAAGAATTGGAAACCACCCGCGAACAATTGCAAAATGCCGAAGAGGGCGACCAATATTACAACCTCACCGCCATTGGTGCCGCCAAAGTGTACCAAATTTTCAAAAAGCAGGGCGACTTGGTGCGTCGTGGCGACCAAGTGGCGCAATTGGGTAATCCGGACTCCATCGTCATTAATTTGGACATCGATGAATCGATGATTTCCCGAGTGCAACTGGGGCAGCGCGTGCTGGTGGAACTTAATACTGAAAAGAACAAACCCTACGAGGCCACCGTCTCCAAAATCTATCCCCATTTCAACGAGTCCAGCCAATCGTACAAGGTGGAGGCCCGATTCACGGCAACCAATCCGGGCCTAATTGCGGGCACACAACTGCAAGCCAACATCATCACCAACCGCAAAGAAAACGCGATGCTGGTGCCGCACACCTACGTATCGGCCGACAACAAGGTGGTGCTACGCAAGGGCGACAAGATGGACACTGTAAAGGTTAAGCCCGGCATTATATCGGATGAATGGGTGGAGATACTGGACGGCCTCACGATGAGCGACGTATTGTTGAAACTGAAGCAATGATGAAGTGCATTCCACATTTTAGCAGCCCATAAATCTCCACATGAAAGTAAATGTAAATACCGAAATAGCCGTAACCTACTTGTGGGCGCGGAAAAAACAGACGCTCATTGCCGCCATGGGGGTGATGTTCGGCATTTCGATGTTCATCTTCATGCAGTCGCTCATGAAGGGTACGAACGATTATTTTGAGAAGCAGTCGTTCAGCAATACGGCCCACATCCGCATCTACAACGAAAACAAGATAGCCGACACCCACATCATGGAAACCGCAATGGGCGACAGCTCGGTGAAGTTGTTGGTGAACCCCAAGCAGGTGCAGCAGAGTTTGAGCATCATCAATCCCTACGGGCTCATCAGGATGTTGTGGAAAGACCCCTTGGTGGCCGACATTACCCCCCAAGTGACTGCCGACGTGATTTATGCAGGCGGCAATGTGCAGCTCAACGGCAATGTATTCGGCGTAAACATTGTGGAAGAAGACAAAATGTTCGACGTGCAGAGCAATATGCTGAAAGGCGACTTTCACGACTTGGACCGCGTGAGCAACGGCATCTTGATAGGCAAGGGCATTGCCGACAAATTGAGTCTGCACCTCAACGACAACATTACGGTGCGGGCAGCCACAGGAGCTCCCGTCATTATGCGGGTCATCGGCATTTTCACCACCACCATCATCCAAACCGACAACTCCAAAGCCTATGTGAACATCAAGCAGGCGCAAAACCTGTTGGGTAAAGACCGCAACTATGTGACGGACATCAAAATGACACTTAAAGATTACAACTTGGCACCTCCTAAGGCGCGGGAGCTGGAACGCATCACCGGCTACAAGGCCGAAGATTGGGTGCAGGCCAACGAGCAACTCAAAGCCGCATTTAAAATCAGGGCGGTAATTCTGAACTCGGTAATTGGCGTTATCCTGTTGGTAGCGGGCTTCGGCATCTATAACATCTTGAACATGACGATTTACGAGAAAATCAAGGAGATAGCCATATTGAAGGCCACGGGTTTTTCGGGGCAGTCGGTCATCAGCATCTTCCTGCAACAGGCCATCTATATCGGCCTGATTGGCGCCGTTATTGGGTTACTCGTCGGATTCTTCCTCACCTTGGCCGTTTCCAAGATATACATAGGGGCGGGTAACCTGAAATACCTGCCTATGTCGTTTTATCTGCCCCACTATATTGAAGGAGTCGGTTTCGGCATCCTCACCACCATCGCGGCAGGCTATTTCCCCGCCAAGAAGGCATCAAAAGTTGACCCCGTAACAATCATCAGAGGATAATGGAAGCGCTCGCATTGAAATCGACCGGTATCACCAAGTACTTTCACGACCCCGTGAAGCTGGCGGTCTTGAACGGTATCGACTTGGAAGTAAAAAAGGGCGAGTTTGTGTCCATTGTAGGTAAGTCGGGCTGTGGCAAGTCTACCCTACTCTATGTGCTCTCCACCATGGACCGCGACTATGAAGGCACTTTGGAAATCAATGGGGTAATGGCAACGGGGAAGAGCATCAACGCGTTGGCGTTCCTCCGCAATTCTACTATCGGTTTCGTATTCCAGTTCCACTACCTGCTGCCCGATTTTTCTTGTTTGAAAAATGTCATGATTCCCGGGCTGCGATTGGGCAAATTGAGCTACAAGGAAGTGGAGGAAAAGGCCTACGAAAAACTGAAAATGTTTGGCGTGGAAGACCAAGCCTTGAAGATGGCAAACAAGCTCTCCGGTGGGCAGCAGCAGCGGGTGGCTATTGCCCGCGCACTCATCAACGACCCCGCCATCATCATGGGCGACGAACCGACCGGAAATCTGGACTCCAAGAACACCGGTGTGGTGTTCGACCTCTTCCAAAAATTGACCAAGGAATATGGCCAAACCATTATCACCGTAACCCACGATGAAGACTTCGCCGACCGCAGCGACCGCATTATCGAGATGGCCGATGGATGTATTGTGACGCACAATAAGAAGTTGAAATAAGGACTGCTTTATAGAAAGGGTAAGCGTAAGAGCGGCTAACTTTCCGAATAAGTGCCATTGCACCTGTTGTTGTCGACTTGAGGTGTGTTGCACTCGGTTTCAACAATTTCCTTATCTTGTTTGAAATTTTAACATGCAATCGGAGAGGTTCAAAATTGTTGGGCTTGCACTTTTTAGAGCGCGGATGGGCGGCGCAGGGCCCAGCCTGTTGTTGGCGGTGGCGGCCTGCTTGGGGTCGATTTACAGCCTTATCCACAAATCCGCGTAGGCAGGCACTGCCTTCAAGCAAGCCTGCCGTATAGCCCGGAATTGTGGATAAGGTATTTGAAAAACGAATGGTGAGACCATACGTTTG
>CAIVHI010000041.1 GCA_903905685.1 uncultured Bacteroidota bacterium
ACCCACGTTCTCGGAGCTGGACTCTGTGGCATATGATGCCGGCTCATATACTATCCGATAGCCCATTTCGGCTATACGCATTGAAATCATGAAATCGTCGAGCACGGTGTCGGGCGGTACCGGGGTGTACAGCGAGATCCTGACGCTAAACAATTCTCCTGCAGCACCCACAACCGAATAAAGCTCAGAATCCCAAGTTTTCAATTTCGATTCATACTTCCAGTAGAATCCCTCGCCCGCCGTGGCATCTGCCAATTCATCAATATGTACCCGCTTCTCGCCCGACACTGCACCTACTGTCGAGTCGGCATAATGCCGCGCAATGTTGATGAGGGCCATGTTGTTCAGCATAGTGTTGGCATCAGTAAATACAGCAATTTCCGAAGTTACAGTCTCCATCGCCCTTTCCATTGCGGCTATCTTGCCACGCCGTTCGGGGCGGTGCATCAATTTGATTGCCGGGTATCGGGAAATGATTTCGGGAGTATTGTCCGTTGAACCATCGGTAACGAATATATACGTGATTTTATTTTTCGGATAGGCCAACCCAAGCGTGTTGCCTATTTTTTCGTCCATGCAGGCCGCTTCGTTGTATGCCGATACCACCAACGTAAGGGTGGGCAATTCTGTTTCAGTGGGGTTGGGTAGGGCGCGCCGCCCCTTTATAGCCACCCGCAGCTTGACCAGAATATAAAGTAAAATGCCATAGCCGAAAAATGTGTAGAAGACTATAAAAATACTCAGCCAGAATAATGTTTCCATAGGTTACCCCTTAATTTTAAATCCAAGATGCTTACTATTGATGCCGTTGGTGAAATTCCACCAAATGGCCCTAAACAATATCGGTACGAATTTCCATTGTTTGTCTTTCATATAGACCAAGACATTTCTTGGTACCACTACTGTCAAGAAGTAGGTCATGAACACGAGCCTAACTCCCAAACCACAATTACGCCTGATGAAAAGGATGCGGTTTCTGTTCATGAAATATTCCTTTAGTGCACTCTTTGCGCCCACCGATACCGATTCCTTATGGTAAATCAATGCGTCGGTATCAACCCATATTTCATAGCCGGCGCGCCTTATGTGGTCGCACCAGTCCATTTCTTCATAATACAGGAAGTAGTTTTCGGCCATTGTCCCTGCTTTTTTAACGGCATCCAGGCGAACCATCATGGCCGCCCCGTGGGCGAATCCGGTGGGCCCCACGATTCCGTCATATTGTCCATTGTCGTTTTCAAATTGGCCAATACAGCTATTACGGCAGGTGTAATAATCCATCTTTGTAAAACCCACATATTGTAGCATGTCGGGCTTGTCAAAGTATTTGATTTTTGGAGACACTATGCCAACCTGAGGATGAGCGTCGAGCACAGCTGCCAACCGGCCTACCAAGGTAGGAGTGAATTCGGTGTCGTTGTTGGCCAAGAACAAATACTCGCCCTTTGCGGCGCCAATGCCCAAGTTGTTGCCTCCCGCAAACCCCAAATTGGTCTCCGACCTGATGAACGTGAACTGCGGGTATTTGTTTTGCCAATTGGGGACGGGGTTTTCGCGGCTCCCGTTGTCTACCACAATCACCTCTAGATTTCCGTACGTATTGAGTGCAATTACCGAATCCAACATGGCCTCCGTTACTGCACTGTGATTATAATTGACGGAGATGACGGAAACGGTTTTCATATATGGTAAAACTACTTCGGGTTATTATCGCTCTAAATTAATCGAAAATTGCAAACGGGGTTCTCAAATTTAGGAAGGAGCCGGCCGCGAACAATATCCTTGCACAACGCAATACGACTTATTTCTATGTCTCGTTTAACGGTATTCGTTTCTAAAATGAAGCCATGAATGTTGGCTTGCGTAGTCCGAACGAACAATATGGATGAATTTTTCGAAAATCGGGAGAAAATTACGCCAAAAAAATTTTGAAAAAATTGTTCGTTAAGCCAAAAAAAGTAAATTTGCCTATTATTAATTCTTTACTCAATTAAAAATGCAAGAAGGTACAGTAAAATTTTTTAATGAAACCAAAGGATTTGGCTTCATTAAACCATCAAACGGTGGTCAAGACATTTTCGTTCACGTGTCAGGTTTGAAAGATCAGATTCGCGAGAATGACCGAGTGTCGTTTGAGG
>CAIVHI010000042.1 GCA_903905685.1 uncultured Bacteroidota bacterium
AAATCCGAAGGAATTGGACAAAAATATATCAAAATTAGTTTTTAATGTAGTTGGCACAAGATTTAATTGGCAAGACACTTCATCGGGTTTTTCCAAGTTGATATTGGGTGCTACGAAATCGTTCTGCATCATCAATATGGAATAAACCACCTCGCTGGCACCCGCCATCCAGCATTCATGCCCCGTCATAGATTTGGTGGAACTGACGTATGGGCCGTTGGCACCGAATACCTGCAAGATGGCTTTGGCCTCGTTGGCATCGCCTACTGAAGTTGATGTGGCGTGGGCGTTGATGTATTGCACTGCATGTGCCGGAAGGTGGGCAGCGTCCAGAGCGCGCTGCATGGCTTTTGATGGGCCATCTACATTTGGTGTAGAGATATGGCCTCCATTCGACGAGAAACCATAGCCCAGCACTTCGCCATAAATATCGGCTCCGCGTTTTTGGGCCGACTCCAAATCTTCCAAAATAAGAGTAGCTGCACCGCCACTGGGCACCAAGCCGTCGCGACCCGAGTCGAACGGGCGGGAAGCCGCCCCTGGGTCGTGCTCGCGTTTGGAGAACACCCCAAGGCCATCGAAGCTGCCCATGGCATACTTGTTGATTTCCTGCGCACCGCCGCAAACCACCATGTCCTGCAACCCGCCCTGAATGAGCAGGTAGCCCAACCCAATGGAGTGCGACCCACTGGCGCAGGCGGCACTTATGGTCATGTTGATGCCCCGCAACTTGAATATCGTGGAGAGATTCATGGTGACGGTGGAATTCATAGACTTGAATATTGCTCCCGACCCCACCAATGCGGTGTCTTTCTTCTCCTTGATGATGTCGATACCCTCTACAATCGATTTGGATACGCTGTCGTTGCCATACAGGATGCCCGCTTCGCGGGTTTCGAATTCTTCGGGATCGATTTTGGCGGTCTTCAATGCTTCGAGCGTGGCGATATAGGCGTATTCAGATTCTTCTTCGATACTGATGCGTTGCCGCCGAGACAGCATGTTTTTGAGGTCGGGCTTGGGCACCATGCCCGTAAGCGATGACTGGAATCCGAATGCCTTGCGTTCGGGGTCGAGCGTGATGCCCGACTTACCCGCATAGAGCGAATCGCGCACTTCATTGAGGTTGATGCCGATGCACGAATAAATCCCCATTCCCGTTATGACCACCCTTCTGCCCATGAAAATCGAAATTTGGTTTTAACTGTAAATACCGCCGTTGATGTTGATGGTTTCACCTGTAATGTAGCCCGCTTTGCGCGATGCGAGGAAAGATACCAAATCGGCCACTTCCTCGGCATTGCCGAAACGGTTGGCGGGAATCATTTTGACGAGTTCCTTTTCATCGAGCCCGGCGGTCATGTCGGTCTTGATGAAGCCCGGAGCCACTGCATTTACCGTAATGTTGCGCTTGGCCACTTCCTGCGCCAGTGCCTTGGTGGCCCCAATCACGCCGGCCTTTGCCGCCGAATAATTGACCTGCCCGGCGGTGCCTTTTACGCCCGATACCGAAACAATGTTGATGATGCGGCCATAGCGATTACGCAACATTTTCTGCATGAAAAAGCTGGTTACGTTGAAAAAGCCGTTCATACTCACACCCGTTACGTCGGTCCAATCTTGCAGTTGCATCCACATGAAGAGGCCGTCCTTGGTGATGCCGGCATTGTTCACCACAACTTCCATCACCGCAGTGGGGTTGGCCTCTTGCCAGGCGGCGAGGGCGCGCGTAGTGTCGGCGGCGTCTGCTACGTCGAAACCGATGATCTCCCCGGTGCCTCCATTGGCAACGATGTTGGCCAAAGTATCTTGGGCTGCCGCAATGCCCGCCTTATAATTGATGAGGACGTGATAGCCCAAATCTGCGGCCAGTTTTTCGCAAATCGCCCGTCCAATCCCCCTAGAGCCCCCCGTTATCAATGCGCATTTCATATAAGGTGTACCTTTTATTGTGAAATCCCAAGTTGGGAACCATTATCTAAAGTAGCGTGTACCCTCATTGCGCAGCCAATTATTTTACTGGTTGAATCATTGAACTCATCTGCTGTTCTCTTGACGGCATCCACTATTCCAAATTCTATTAATTCTATAAATTCGTTTAATTCGAGTTCAGACAATTAGAAACTCCCGGATGTCTGTAACGTATCCGTTTATCGCTGATGCTGCCGCGGTTAGCGGGCTGGCTAAAAAGGTACGTGAGTTCGGTCCCTGGCGGCCTTCAAAGTTCCGGTTGCTGGTTGATACACAGTATTTACCTGCCGGGATC
>CAIVHI010000043.1 GCA_903905685.1 uncultured Bacteroidota bacterium
AACCTCAAACCCAGATGGGTTTAGGTAATAGATATTTTGAGTTTGGCTAGGATGTTTTTGGTTTTCCTGTTGATTTCGGATAGGAAGTGTTCGGAGTCGTTGACCTGTACCCGCCGTATTTGGGCAAGGTGCTGTATAACGTCTTTAATGGAGTGGTGCTTGACGAGTTTGTTGTTTTTGAGCTTTTCGAAGAGTGCATAGGTCATCTGCATGGCGATGTGGTTGATGAACATCCAGCCCTGCAGGGCATCTTCGTTCTGCATGTAGGAAGCCTGTGCATCGATGGTGTTTTTGTAGCAGTCGAAGAACTGTTCTATTTCGCCCCGTCCCTTGTAGAGCAGGTATGCGTCTTCCGGCTTTTCGTTTTCGTTGTGGAGGAGTGCCAGCGTGCCCATGGACGGAAGCCTCAGTCCGTATTTTTCGATGGTGAAATCCTCGGGGTGGGAGACGATCCTGTTGAGGTAGTCGGTTTTTTCGTCTTCCCTCAACCTGCCGTCGAGGAAAATGGATATCCGCTTCCCTTGATAGGGGCAACTCGCGTAAAACAGGTACCTCTCCCTGAATTTGAAGTGTTGCGGACCCGTTTCCACGTCTTTGAGCAGGCCGTATCCGATTGCCCCGTTGTCCCGCCGCAGGGGGATGATGTAGTCCATATCGAGTTCGTCGAGCTTCTGAAGGTTGCCCGCGGAAAAGAAACCTTTGTCGGATATGAATACGGCGTTCCTTGTCCCACTTTCCACCAATGCGTTTTTGAGGATGGTCACGTCTTTGATGTTGCCGGCAACGAGCCGGAAATACAGGGGCTTGTGGTTTTTCGCCGAATAGATGTACAGCAGCGTCACCTGGGGCTCGAAATCCATCTTGCTGTTGTAGCCTTTTTGGGACAATGCGATGTGGGCCGAATTGCATGCGATGTCCGTTGCATCCACCAAGACGCAGTCGCCGTCTTCGATGCCGCGCTTCATGTATTGCACCATTTTGCCGCGTTCGCGGCCTATGCGGCGCAGCATCAGGCTCAACTCCTTTTCTTCCGGGACGGCGATGCCCAACAATTCCGGCAGCGAAGCGCATGCCAAAAAGAACGGGCAGTTTTTCAGCGGCGCCCTGTGGAGCATCCGGCAGTAGGCCATGGCCGCCACCATGGCCCAATCTTCAGGGAAATGTTCCTTCAGGCCCGGCACGACGTCGCCCTCCATCAAGCCGACCAGAAACTTGGAGAACCCGTATTCCTTGTCCATAACCTTTACGATGGCCGGAGGCGCCGCCTTCAGCCGCTCCTTCAAGACCGTCTTGGGCGACGGCGTCAGGCCATGGGCTTCGGTGATTCGTCCGATGATGCCCAAAGACACCTTCCTGCTTTTTTTGGCGACGGGGTCGTAGACCCCCTTAACGCCATACAGGTAATAGGCACCGCTGATTTTCTTGAGTTCCGTACCCGGTTTCCGGTGTGCGACCGCCCATTCCGGGTGTGTGTTCTTTTTCCTTTCCGAAGCCATAAAATTACCTAATTAGGTAATGCAAATCAACAACAAAAAAACCACAACAGCAAGCATGCCGGCGTGGTTTCACCGAATTTCCTAAAAACTATTACCTAATTCTGCGGGGTTTGAGATTAACATTCACGTTTGCCGTTTGAATTCCCGAGGTGTTGGCGCAAATCAAGTTGCCGTAGGTACCCGCCATAACGTTTTGACCACCCGATGTGGAACTGTAGACGACGGTTCCTGCCCAATTTTTGCCTGCGGGCAATGGAACGTGGCTAATAGTACCTACTACTGCCGTCATAAGGGTGCCGCTGCAATTCGGCGAGGAAACCGTTCCCATCAACCTATTTATCGACATGTCCAAGGTATCTCCCGACGAAATATTCAACGCCGCAGTTACTGAGACCGCGCCGGCTGCCACATTCCTACCCGACCCCAAGGAGGTCAAACTTGCATAAGAACCTGCAACTACCGTTTGGCCCCCTGAAGGTGCACTATAGACTATGGTTCCCAACCAAGATTTGGAAGATGGCAATGGCGTTGAAGAGGTAGAACTCGTCAACAATACCCCGGAAGTAGTTGCGGTAGTCAAAGTTCCACCCAAATCGTTACCGGCCATATTCAGTGTATCTCCAGCGGAGATTACCAATGACGAATTTACGGTGAGGCCACCGGCAGCGGAGCATTTTGATGAAGTACCGCTTATCGAAAGGATATTATAGGTTCCCGCAACCACCGTTTGCGAAGACCCTACATATTTCACCGTACCACCCCAAGAGAAGCCGGAAGAAATTGGGCTCGCCGAAGTATTGGATGTTTGAATAATACCTGCATTGACGACTGTACCTGAAACATTCAAAAGGTTGGTACCCATGTTCAACAGGCCACCCACCACGGTGTTGAAGGCTCCATTCACAATGAGGTCGCCGGTTGCTACGTCGGGCGTTGTAGAACTATTGTTGGAAAGCGTCAAATTTTGGTAAGTACCGGGGACTACCGTTTGTCCAGATGTGGAGTAAATAACGGTTCCTGTCCAATTCACGCCGGAGGGTATTGGAGTAGACGATGTCGTAGTCTTTACGGAAGTGCTAATGGTGCCTGCATTCGCGACGTAGGGAAGTGAGCCCCCGAACATGTAAGATGTGGAAAAGATACCTCCTGCATTCACCAAACTATCGTTCACATACATCACACCTTGGGCAGTATTCGTGCCTGAAGTATTCGACATCACCAAATTATTGTAGGTACCCGTAACAATCTTCTGGCCGCCTACTGAGTTGTAATATTCAACGGTCCCACCCCAAGATTTCAAATAAGGGAGTGCTGATGAACTGACATTTGCAGTCTTCACCCGACCTTCCAAGGTGAAAGTGCCGGCACCCGCCAATGCGAAAGATGCACCCAAATCGAGTGTAGTGCCCGAATAAATATGGAGCGTTCCAGAGTTCGTAACAGTCCCGCCTGCGTTTACTGTTCCACCAACGTTCAAGTTGAGGGTGCCTCCCGCATTTACGTTCACCGCACCGGTAACACTCAATGGCTGAGTGGCGGTAAGCAGCTTGGATATGTTCAATGTCCCGACCAATGTCCAAGCGGACCCTGTGGTAAGGCCACCTACCGTCTGGGCTACCCAAATGTCGCCGCCAACGAATGAGGTTGGAACCGTGCCCGTCCCCGCCGTGTTGCTGGTCCAGTTGCTAAGAACTGTTGCATCGAGCGGAGAAGTGGATGGCTTTGAATAGTACTGGGTTGCAAACGCATTGGCGGCTATCGTCAAAAATATCAAACAAAAAAATGTAAATTTATTTTTTATTGCTCTGCTTGAAATTGGCGATGGTCTTCTAAAGTTCATAAAACGGTCTGATGATGATGGTGTAAAATTGCATCAATCATGTGACATTTCGGTTTATCAAATCTTTAAGTGGACGTTAATCAACGCAAAGTTTTCGACAACATAGACAATAAAAACACCTCCAATTGTATTCGTTAACAACCAAAAGAAAACATTCCACAACGTAAAACGATTACCGCCTTTGTAAATATCAATACCACTTTACGAAAAACAAATAATCTAGTATGAGATTGTTATTTATACTAACAATTAAATTTCATTTGGACCGGAAAATTGACCGACAACTTCTGAAATGGCTCCCAAGAAGCCGGAATCGGCTGGCAAAAAACACAAACACATAAAAATAAAATTTCTTTGTTTGTAAGCCGGAGGATTTCGTATGTTTACTAACCCTTTTTTGTTTGCAATAGCATCGTTGCCTTGAAAATATAACTTAACGGTTTTAACCATTAATTAAAAATTCTGAATTTTTATGAAGAAAATTCTATCGGCACTCACCTTGTTAGGACTATCCGGTCTTGCCTGTGCCCAGACAACAACATTCTCTTACACGGGGACCATACAGTCGTACACAGTGCCCGCCGGTGTAACCAGTATCAACATTACAGCAAAGGGTGCGCAGGGCGGTGGTGAAACCTACATTGGCGCGACGGGCGGTCTCGGCGCCATCATGACCGGTACATTTGTCGTCACGCCCGGCCAGGTACTGGAAGTGCTGGTTGGCGGCCAAGGCTCCTCTGCCGAGTATGTAGGCGGAGGTGGCGGTGGCTCATTCGTGTGGGACAATGCGTCCAGCACTTTGGAAATAGCGGCGGGTGGTGGCGGCGGTGCAGGCGTAGAATGGGATTACTTGGTATCGTTGAATGGCGTTAATGGCACGACTACAACCCTTGGCACCAATGGTAACGACTACGGCGGACCCATGACCAGCGGCGCAGGCACAGCAGGCAATGGCGGCACCGCACCATCGGGCTACTATACCACTGCCGGTGGCGGTTGCGGCTGGAATACCAACGGCAACAACGGCACGACTTTCGGTTGCACCTACAACTGCACTGGCGGAAAACGCCCCTTGGCCGGCGGAACGGCAGGCACGGGCGGCGGTAGTTTCGGATATAATGCCAATGGCGGCTTCGGCGGCGGTGGCGGCGGCAATGCCCGCTGCGGTGCCGTTGGCGGCGGCGGCGGCGGCGGTTACAGTGGCGGTGGTGCCGGCGGCGAAACTTTCATCGATTACCTATTCTTTAACGACTTCCCCGGCGGCGGCGGCGGCGGCTCCTACAATGGTGGAACAGCGACCACTTCTTCGGTCGGCAATACCGGTAACGGACAAGTCATCATCACGGTTGCGTGCACGGCACCACCGGCCATCATCGGGATTGCATCGGTTTGCGTAGGCAGTACTACAACACTTTCCGACGCCACGTCCGGTGGCACTTGGACCAGCAGCGCAACCGGCATCGCAACAGTGTCGTCCACAGGCGTGGTTACAGGTGTAGGTACAACAGGCGGCACCGCCACTATCGACTACTCCATCTCCGGCTGCTCCGTTACCACGGTTGTAACCGTGAATCCGCTACCTACCATTTCGGGAACGCTTACCGTGTGCACCGGTGCAACCACTACATTGACTAGCCCAACGGGTGCAGGTACTTGGACTTCCGTGAGCCCGTCTATTGCCACCGTTGGTTCAACTACCGGCATAGTAACCGGGGTTGCTTCCGGTACTGCCACAATCGTTTTCACACTCACATCTACCGGCTGTAGTAATGCGGCCACCGTTACCGTCAATCCTGCCGCTTCGGCCATAGGTGGCACCCTAACGTTGTGCCAGGGTTCTACCACCTCCCTAACCGATTCCACACCCGGTGGCACATGGTCGAGCGTGGTTACGGGTGTTGCCGGTATAGGCGGCACAACAGGCGTAGTGACCGGTGCAGGTGCAGGTACCTCCACCATCAGCTATATTTTGGGTTCCACCGGCTGTTTCGCTACGGCAGTCGTCACCGTCAATCCGCTCCCGGCAGCAATTGCAGGCTCGCACACGGTTTGCTTCGGTAATACCACCACACTTACCGATGCCACGGGCACAGGCAGCTGGGGCTCTTCGGCAACAGGCACCGTACCGGTTGGATCGGCTTCGGGCATCGTTACTGGTGCCGCCATAGGCTCAGGCACCATTACCTATACGCTGCCGGTCACAGGCTGTTATGTTATCTATACCGAAACCGTCAATGCAGTTCCCTCGGCCATTCAAGGCCCCGACACTTTGTGCGCCAATGCCACATCAATCCTCGCAGATTCCACACTGGGCGGCACATGGTCTAGCAGTACCGGCGCGGCTTCCATCGGGTCGTCTTCGGGCGGCGTTACCGGAGCATCGGCAGGCACCACCACCATATCCTATATCTTGGGCACGGGCTGTTATGCTACCATGACCCTCACCGTATTGCCAATCCCGGCACCCATCAGCGGTGACAGTACGGTTTGTACGGGCTACACGACAACAGTGACCGATGCGACGGGTGGAGGAACTTGGGCGATTTCGGGAACAGGCGCTTCAATTGGATCTACTACGGGTATCGTAACTGCCGGCACTACTGCCGCAATCCACACGGTGACCTACACGGCGGCTGTTACAGGTTGCTCCGTCACGCATGGGTTTACCGTTAATCCGGTACCCTTCGCAATTGCCGGCGTGACTACGGTTTGCGATTCGTCCTACACCACTCTTGCTGACGCAATGCCTGGCGGATATTGGACAAGTACCAATACTTCGTTGGCAACCATTGGGGCAGGCACAGGCACGGCGTATTGCTTCTTCGTAGGCACCGACACCATATATTATACGATATCGGGCACCGGATGCTTCATAGCCACCCCATTACACATCGAAGTTCCACCTGCTCCCATCTCAGGAACCGCCACCGTATGTCCCGGCCTGACGACCACCCTTTCAGACGCCGTTCCCGGTGGCAAATGGTATAGCGGCACCACAAGCGTTGCAACGGTGGATTCCCTAACAGGCATCGTGACCGGCGTAGCTACTACAGGTGGCACATCCATTATCACTTACGCCCTTGGCACCTGTAGTGCCACCACCATCGTTACGGTACATCCCAACCCTGCGGCTATTGGCGGCCCAACATCGGCATGCGCCGATATGTCGACCGTTACCGTTTCCGACGCCACAGGCGGTGGTACATGGACGGGTTCTTCATCTTCCATAGCAATCGTAGGTAGCGCCACCGGTACGGTTACCGGCGTGAGTACCGGCACCCTGAACATCACCTACACCCTCACCACTACCGGTTGCTTTGTCTCGGAGACATTTACGGTCAATCCTTTGCCTTCAGCAATAACGGGCTCCGATTCAGTTTGTGCGGGCTACACCATTACCTTGTCTGATGGATCAACGGGCGGCACCTTCTCAAGTGGTTCCACCACCATCGCATCCGTGGGTGCCACAACGGGTATCGTTACGGGATTAATGGGCGGGTCTACAACCATTAGCTACACCCTTGCGTCCACAGGTTGCAGAATCACCAAGCCATTCACCGTTAACCCGATCTTATTGGTATTGAACGCCATTACCGGGTCGGTGGGCGATACGATTTGCCAGGGAAATTTCGACACCTATACGGCCACATCCATAAATGGCGGGGCGGCACCGGTGTATCAGTGGCTGGTAAACGGCACGGTAATGGGTGGCTCGGGTAGCACCTTCAACTATGCCCCCAACAACGGCGACATCGTAAAATGTATTGTTACAAGCAATGCGGTATGCGCGATTCCTTCAACCGCCACCAGCAATCAGATAGCTATGACAGTCAATCCCTTGGTGAACCCAACAGTGACCATGACTTCCACTCAGGGCGATACGATGTGCTACGGTGCACTCAACAACTACTCTGTGACCTCCACACAAGGCGGCACATCGCCCGTATATCTATGGACGGTGAATTGGATGCCCGTGGGCACCGGCGCTACGACGTTTTCGTATACCCCATCCAATGGCGACATCATCCGTTGCGGCATGGTGAGTAGCTCCCCGTGCCCCGTGCCCGATACCGCTTTTGCGATAGACACCGTAGTGGTTGAAGGTTTCGACACCCCGAAAGTCCAACTCCTGTTGCCGCCTGCTGCATGCTTCAACAGCCCCATAACCGTGGTTGCCAACCCCACCAATGGCGGCTGGGGACCAACCTACCAATGGTTCAGAAACGGCAGCATAGTGCCCGGCGACAATACTCCAATCTATTCCTACGTGCCAACGGACGGCGATGTGGTGTCTTGCACCATGGTATCCAACTACAAGTGCCCCGTGCCGTCCAATACTGCATCAGACACCACTCATGTAAATGTGGATTCCATCATCGTCGTCAACATTGTGGGTTGGCCCGGAATGTTGGTTACGCTTGGGGCTAACGACACACTTGAAGCGGTAACGCAGAATGCGGGTATGGACCCCCACTACCAATGGTATGTGAATGGTATAGAAGTACCGGCAGCCACCGACAAGTATTACATTACCAACAGCTTGACAAACAAAGACTCCGTATCGTGCGTAGTGACCACCGGTAGCGGTAGTGCGTGTGAAGGCATAAAAGGGTTCAATTGGATGGTGATGGTTGTGGCACCCGAGTCGGTAACCCAAACTGCTAATGGATTTGAGTCGCTGATGCTCGTTCCGAACCCCAATTCGGGAACATTCACGGTTCGCGGCAATGCGGGCACGACGACCACCTACGCCGAATTGCAAATTACCGATGCGGTGGGCCGTATCGTGAAAACGGAAACCGTAGCTGCACCCAACGGAAAACTGGAACACGCAATGGCTATGCCGCAGCATACACCCGCAGGCGTCTACTTCCTGAAAATCACCGCAGGCGATGCGAATGCGGTAATCAGGTTCGTAGTAGGCAAATAGCGTAGACCGAAAAGTACGGAATTCAAAAAAAGCACATCC
>CAIVHI010000044.1 GCA_903905685.1 uncultured Bacteroidota bacterium
CTTCTTCGTCGGCACCCAAGGACGCCATACTTACCGGTTTGGTGCCCACCAATTGTATTTTGCGAAGGTATGTGGCGCGCTCGGCGGGCGACGGCTGCCTAACGGCGGAAATTGTGCCTTGCCATGGATTGAAGGTGACATATACGGGGTCTCCCGATGTTTGGGCGGCCACCAAGCTAGCACGCATTGCAGCATCTGAAACATGATAAACGCCTTCGTGGCGCGAGAAAATCACCTTCGCCGTGCCACCGTCCGCATCCACGCCCAATACCCGCACAATGTCGGTTTGGTCGGTGTTGTCGGTAGCGCCGCCTTTGGGCGTTGCCGGCCTTAATGCCGATAGGAAAGACCCTTCCGAATGGTCGGCATTCTTCCGGCAAGAGTCCGATATCAACAAAGCACCCGCAATACAGGCTATGCCCAGTGTGGCGGAAAAAAGGCGGGAACCCCGCAAATGAGTCATTTTCATAACGGAAAATTAGGTGGCCCGAGAACCGACTTCAAAAATAACAAAACGTTGAGTCCAAATTACGAAGGCATTTTAAATTGGCAAAAAATATTTTTATGGTTTTTCCCGAATTTCTTGCCGGCGTGTATCCGAATTTCTTTATTTTCGGTACCTAAATCGTAAAATCTACAGGGTATGAAGCGAATGATGATGTTGGCACTTGGGGTGTTCTCTATGGGTACGGGCATGGCCCAAATGCACAATGCGATGGGCTCCAAATTGGGGCGGCACCAAGTTGTAGTGAAGATGCTGCAAAGGCAAACCGAAAAGCACCTTGCGGCCAAAGCAACGGGAATTATTTCGGAGCGCGTGATAGCCCAGAGCACTCGCGACAGTGTGACGGGGCCACTGAGCGATTCGGTGAAAGTAGCGTATACCGGCAACAGGGGCAGCACTTACGACTACAATTCCATGATGTATGGATACCAATACCCGTACAACACCACCCCCATGTTCAACTTCAATGGGCAGTATACCAAACCCCAAGTGTTGGCCGACACCATGATGCATTGGACCATCAACCCGTTCAACCTCTCGTTCGGACTGTTTGAATGGGGCTATTCCGGCTACGATGCCCTGAACAACCTGAGCACCTATCACGGCAACAACATCGATTCTACCTCGGGCACCAACCAAAAGTATGTGAATACATTCGGCACCGTGGGCAACATCCTTCAAGGCGACAGCTATGTTTCCGCCGCAGGTATGTGGGATACCGCCTTTCTACAGTATTTCCAATACGATGGCTCCAACCGACTGGTGAAGGACAGCAGCTATGAATATGCATCGGGAATTTGGCACTTGGTATCTCGTACATTCTATACCTACGATGTATCTGGCAACCTTATTCAGATTGACTGCTTTGGAAATATGACCGATGGAAGCCTCGATACCGCCCTCACGGAAAACCAACAATACATCAATACCTACGATGCCATGGGCCGCCTGCTCACCGTAGCCACCAACCTGTTCGATGGAACCCTATTGCAACCTTCGGGCTTGGATACCATGGCCTATACGGGAACGGGCATGTTCAATACCACTTGGAGGGAATACCAATACGACAACATCAACGGCTATTGGGCACCGCAATTCAACATGATAAAGTCGCTGAACAGCATGAGTCTACCCGATACCGTGAACTTCATGGGCTTCGATAGCCTATCCGCTTCTTGGGTTCCCAACATCTTGGTTACCGTAAGTTATGACGGCTACAACAACCCGGTGGTGATGAACGAATTCGACTACAACTGGACGTCGTTCCCCACCACACCCACTTTCACGCACACTTACTATTATGAGACGTATGACAATACCACTGCCGTGCCCACACCATCGGCAACTGAAACCCTAACCCTTTACCCCAACCCGGCCACAAACCATATCGTGATGGAGCGGACGGCAACAGGTGCCGGCGCGTTGGTGGTGCTTGATGCCTTCGGCAAGATGGTCATTCGTCAAACCGTTGCGCAAGGTGCCTCTACTTTCAATTTAGATGTAAGCCATTTGGCGGCAGGCGCCTATTGGGCGCAGTTCGTGGGTGCCGATGGAAGCCAATGCCGGCCTTCACAGTTTGTGAAATGGTAATGTAAGACCGCATTTTTATCCAATCCCGACAGCTCGTCATTGCGGCTGTCGGGATTGTTTTATTTGTGGGAAAAGTAGACTGGATTGGAAAGGACGGCCCCCGGGGACGGAACAATATGGCTTGCGGTAAATACCGTCGGTAGGCGGAGGTTCGAAGCTCGCATCTTGTTGCCGAAAATAGACGGCAATAAGACCCACGTATTGACGTGGCCTTCCAAAATACGTGTGCAGTTGCACGGCAACGACTATGATACCGACCAAATGCCCGCCATAAATGGAGTTGGCAACAGCATTCTGTTGGGCATCAAGAATCTTAATATCGACGATTTTGTTGGAAAATGGGGGGGTAAGGATGGGAACGCTCAAGTTCCAACGCACGCAACCCGACGTTTCTGTCGTAAACCAAGTAGTCCGCGATCGCGTATTTTAAAAAAGCTTTCATTCAGCCTAAAATCGCTCCCAATTTTAGACCGAAAACTGAGCCGGTGCTGTAGTGCGTCCATGTCTTTTACAACCATCACTTAAGTCTATCTTCTTCAGGTTTAGAAGGCCGCATGTCCATTTCATTCGCACTAGACATCACAACCCTTGACCAAGGACTGTCCATGTTGAGGTCTACAAGTTGCATATACTCATTATGGTCGCAGTATTTTTCGATAGCCCAATCCGGCGGTGCCGTAGGGTCATCACCACCGGTGTAAAAGATATCGCGGTTTTCCCTGTCTTTTCCGATGAGCCACGCAGTGGGCGAGCATTCGCCTATCTCGGGAAGCAGGCAGCTTGTTTGCGCTTTACCCTATCCTAATAGAGCCAAAAGGGACCCAATCCCTATTCGTCACGCTTAAGCAACGCACCGCCATTACCTTGCAATTTCTTCCGATTTCACCTTAGCCTTCGGGCCGTTGGGGGTCATATCGGAGTAGCGGATGGTGACGTGGCCGGGGTGCGAAAGGTCTTTTTCTATCGGGATGATACCCTCCTCCCACTGGTCGGCATGTGTGAGAAAGGGCTTTACGGCATATATCCAACGCCCATTGCTGAATGTCCAAACGTAGTAGTCGCGCCAAGCGCTGGTAAACCAGCCGGGCAGCAAGCCTACCTCATCGGTGCCATTGTTGTTGAGGTCGTGATGGTTGACGGGCTTGCCCGATATGCACTTGTCTACCCTGATTGACGGTATGTTGGGGTCGGAGAAGCGGATGAAGGCGGTGCAATCGCCGTTCTTGCAATCCATGTCTTCACCTATGACTTCGGGAAGCTCCAGCCACATATATTCCCTTATGCCATCGCCATTGAAATCTCCATACACCGCATTTTTAGGCACCTTCATTTTCGGGGCTGCCTTTTTGGCGATGTTTTTATCGGTAACCACATCGCTTTCAGCCACAATCACATACCGTCCATGGCGTTTGGCAAACAGTAGGTAAGAGGGGAAGTCGTAATTTTTTCCTTTCGAAACCACATGTTTCAGGAATGATGCCTTTAAGCCTCCCGCTGCGGGCTCTACCGTTATCGGCCCCGATATCGCCTGTTCAAAATCCTTGTCTTTCTGCATGGTTTCGAGGTCTTTGAGCAGGCAGGTATTCCTATCGAGCGTCATCCCATAAAACCGGACGGTATCTGCATAGATGTCAGACAGTATGGCAACGTCTCGGGTGTTGTGCGCCCCATTCCATTCCAACGTCAATTTACGCACGGCAAGGTCGTCGCCCGTCTGTGCAAAGGTTCGCGACACCGTACCCGAAAGGACGACGGTTATAGCAAACAATCTGAAAATCATGGTGTTCCGCATGGAGTTGGGGTTACTTTTCCCGAATGGGGTTTTCAAAAACCATGCCGGTTATGCAGCGTGCCCCTATTACAATCCAACAATCCGACTTTCTTTCAATTTGCAATCCAACTACGGCAGTTCCGTGTCGGATTGCGGCATAGTTTCCAAATCCGCAATCATTCGGGAGCCTTGAACACAAAAACAGTCCATGTTTTTTTTCGGAACCTACCGTGCCGTGGCCGCCGCCACCAACCTACCCACTCCGCCGGGAATGCTTTATATTTGCCCCATACGCTTTTGAACCATTTATGGAGTGTGTGTCGCCACAGCGGAGGCATGCAAAACACCGTACGCCATGCAGCTTACAGACCAACTGATTCCCCAAAGGGCGCCCTTCGTGATGGTGGACCGGATAACCGATTTCGGGCCGTACTATGTGGAGACTGCTTTTGTGGTGTTGGCCGGCAACCTGTTGGCGACCAACGGCGTGCTGGCCGAGGCCGGGGTGGTAGAGCATATGGCGCAGTCGGTGGCGGCCCATACGGGCTATGCCTTCTACCTGCGCAACGAGCCCGCACCCACCGGCTACATCGGCGTGATTAGCGACATGGTGGTGGAACGGCTGCCGGCTGTGGGCGATACGCTCTGCACGCGGGTAGACATCCTGCACGAATTCAATGGGGTGACTATGGTGAAGATAGCCACTACCGCCAATGGCACCGCAATTGCCGCCGGCTCCATGAAAACCGTCATTGCCCAACCGCAACAACAGGCATGAGCAGCTATATCGACATTGAACGCTACCTACCCCACCGGCCGCCCATGCTTATGGTGGACAAGATTTTGACGATTGATGCCGAACATGTGGAGACCTTCTTCAACGTCCTGCCCAACAACCTTTTTCTGGAAAACGGGCACCTCTCCGAAACCGGACTGGTGGAACACGCGGCCCAAACCTGCTCCTCCATACTGGGCAAGGGCTACTTTATTGACGAGAACGACGAAGAGATTCCCGGAGTAGACATTGTGGGTTATATCAGCGCCATTAAAACGCTGAAAATCCACCAATTGCCGGAAGTGGGCAGCACCATTTTCACCCGTGCTGTGCTGCGGTCCAAGTTTGTGACGGAACAGTACAGTATGTGTACTTTGGGGTTCGAGGTGCGTTGCGACGGTGAGTTACTCTCGGAGGGCGAAATGAATTTGTTCATCAGTGATAGGGCGGGCGCAACGGCATAAAAACTGGCACAATTATGAAGAAAGACGAGGTTCCGCAAGATGATGGCAGTTTGTCCAAGAGCAATTTGAAGGAGTTGATATATGCTACCGATGAAGGTGGCCGCTACACCACTACCCTCAGCTCGGGCTGGGAGCCCAAAAGCATCGCCCTGTCGCAGTCGCTTGACGCCATCAATGAGCGGGTGGCCGATGCACTGGCCAAGGTGAAGGGCGGCGAAGCGAGTGTGCTCTACTACCTCATGGAGTTGCACCGTATGGATGTGCCCGTCTTGGCCGGCTATGCCGGCACTTGGCAGTGGCGCGTGAAGCGGCACTTCAAACCCGAAGTATTCGAAAAACTGGACGATAGGACTATAAAAAAATATGCAGATGCATTCGGGATGTCGCCCGATGCCCTGCGGCACTTCAAACCCGAATGATGCAGACCGATTTCAAACACCGGCAGTCGGCACACTGTGAGAACGGTGTGATTGCCAACTTATTGACAGACAAAGGCATGGCCGTATCCGAACCCATGATGTTCGGTATCGGCTCCGGGCTGTTCTTCGTCTACCTGCCCTTCCTGAAGGTGAACTATGCTCCGGCATTCAGCTACAGGCCCATGCCGGGCCTCATCTTTAGGCGGGCGGCCAAACGGTTGGGTCTCACGGTGAAACGCCAAAAATTCTCGTCTCCTGCCGCTGCTGCTGCTGCATTGGACGACAACTTGAGGAACAACATCCCCACAGGCTTGCAGGTGGGTGTATACAACCTGACCTACTTCCCCGACGAATACCGGTTCCACTTCAATGCCCACAACTTGGTGGTATATGGCAAGACAGACACCGGCTACCTCATCAGCGACCCCGTGATGGAGACCGTCACCACGCTCACGTTTCAGGAGTTGGAGCGGGTGCGGTTTGCGAAGGGGCCATTTGCGCCCAAGGGGCACATGTATTACCCCACGAAGTGGCCCGAGCACCCCGACCTAAAGGGTGCAATTCTGAAAGGCATCAAAAATACCTGTCGAGACATGCTGGCACCACTGCCGTTGATAGGCGTACGGGGTATGCGGAAGGTGGCCGACGCCATAACGAAATGGCCCACGAAATTGGGCGTAAAGACTGCCAACCACTACTTGGCACAGTTGGTGCGCATGCAGGAGGAAATAGGTACCGGCGGCGGCGGCTTCCGGTTTATTTATGCCGCATTCCTTCAGGAGGCGGCCGACGTGCTCGGCAACGACAGGCTCTTGGAATTGTCGGGGGAAATGACCGCCATTGGCGACCTTTGGCGGCAGTTTGCCTTGGAGGCATCCCGGGTGTGCAAAAACCGCAGCACCCAACCCGACGCCTACAACAGCCTTGCAATCCGCTTGCAGAACTTGGCCGACCTTGAAGAAGCATTTTTCAAAAAACTGCGGAGCGCCATCAAATAAAGAGCCCATTTGGAACACATCATCACCATACAACACCTGTCGAAACAGTACCGGGGAAGCGGGGTTTATGCCCTTGAAGACCTGAACCTGGCGGTGGAGCGAGGCATGATATTCGGCCTGCTGGGACCCAACGGCGCCGGCAAGACAACGTTGCTATCCATCCTTTGCGGATTGGTGGCGCCCAGCTCCGGCAGCTTCACCATTGCAGGCTACAGCTACGGCAGTCACGGACGGCAAATTCGCCGCCTCATGGGGGTGGTGCCTCAGGAATATGCACTCTATCCCACCCTGACCGCCCGCGAAAACCTGAACTACTTCGGCAGCATGTATGGCTTGAGTGGCCGAAATTTGCGGGAAAAGGTGGAGAGCGGATTGGAATTCATGGGCTTGGCGGAGTTTGGCGGGAAACGCATAGAGACCTTTTCGGGAGGCATGAAACGCCGCATCAACCTGTTGGCAGGCATCTTGCACGACCCCGAAATCCTGTTTCTCGACGAGCCCACCGTAGGGGTGGACGTGCATTCCAAAAACGCCATCATGGAGTTCTTGAAGCTGCGCAACGCCGCCGGCACCAC
>CAIVHI010000045.1 GCA_903905685.1 uncultured Bacteroidota bacterium
AAATAAATTAAAGATTAAAAATGTGGTTTACCCGCCATTTCCTGCGTTGCCAATACTTATGCAATAATCAGACCACCATACATAACAAGAGCAAAATGGAAGTCCGTTGAGCCTGTCTTTACAACGATTTCGTTTCCTAATTCGCTGAATTAGCCTAAATTAGATATAATATATTGAAAAACAATATTGAATGTCCGTTTTCGCAAAGTTCGAATAAATGGCGTTTAAAACATTTCCATGACTCATTACTAACCACTTACGTTGCGCAAATCGGGGAATATTTTCTACAATCCTTCACCACTCCCCAATCCGTTTTCATTTGGCCGACGTATTCTCGGCGGCAAGCGTGGTCGTTTTGCCGCACTTTATGCCCCTGTCGGTCATTTCGAGACTGCAACATTCATTCACGGGGTCGTGTTCGAAATACAGCAACCAATCCTCTTTTTGGGCCATGGCCAGCAGCCGCCTTTTTTCATCGAGTGTGACGAGTGGGCGCATATCGTAAGCCATTACCCAAGGCATGGAAATGTGCGGCACACTGGGCACCAAATCGGCACAAAACAACACCCGGCGGTTGCCGAACTTGATGCATGGCAGCATCATCGATTCGGTATGTCCGTTTACATAGTAAATATCTATCCCGGGCATCCATTCCCCGCCATCGGGTGTATCCACCATCTTCAGCTTGCCGCACTCCATGATAGGCAATATGTTTTCCTTCAAAAACGATGCTTTTTCGCGCTCATTCGGAGCCGTGGCCGATTCCCAATGCTTGGGGTTGCTCCAATATGTGGCATTCTCGAAAGCCGGCACCAATCGGTCTCCCTCCCTGCGAATGGCGCCACCACAATGGTCGAAATGCAGGTGGGTCAAGAATACATCGGTAATGTCGGCCGACGTAAATCCATACTTTGCCAGATTCTTTTCAATCGATTCGTCGCCATGCGGAAAATAATGGCCGAAGAACTTTTCATCTTGTTTCGTACCCATTCCGGTGTCTATCAGTATCCTCCGGTCGCCGTCTACCACAAGCAGACACCGCATAGCCCACGTGCACATATTGTTGGGGTCGGCGGGGTTCACCTTGTTCCACATCATCTTCGGCACGACTCCGAACATCGCTCCACCGTCGAGTTTGAAAAAGCCGGCATTTATCGGATACAGTTCCATTGTTTGGTTGGTTTTAATCCGCAAAGTTAGCACCCTGCGCTTTCCCTGCACACGAAAAATCTCGGTTGCCGGAGTTCGGCATACGCCCCTGCCCCGCAGCCTCAAAATAAAACCGACCTTTGCACAAATCGATGCCCGATGCCCATTTCGTATTACGAGCAAGGTGTAACCTCCGGCCTAACCGGCAAGCGGAATTTGTCGCGTTTCATTACGGAAACAGTGGCTGCATACCGCCCCGACTTCAAGAAGGTGCACCTCAACTACATATTTTGCGATGACGCCTACCTGTTGGTACTCAACCAACGGTACTTGGAACACGATACGCTGACCGACGTGATTACTTTTGACCTGGGCGAGGTAGGCAGTGGGAAACTGGAGGGCGAAATCTACATCAGCACAGAACGGGTGCGCGAAAATGCCGCGCAATTTGCCGCGCCCTATGCCGACGAACTGCTGCGGGTGGTGTTCCACGGCATGTTGCACCTTTGCGGCTATAAAGACAAATCGGCGGAAGACGCGGCCGCCATGCGTGCCGAAGAAGACAAGTGCATTGCCCAATACAAAAAACTGCAACCATGACCAATCCCGAAATACTTTTTGAAGACGACGACCTGATTGTGGCCAACAAACCCGCAGGACTGCTGGTAATACCGGACAGGTTCAACCATGAATTACCCAGCATGAACAAGCTGCTGGAAGCCTATACCGGCGAAAAAATATATGTAGTGCACCGCTTGGACCGCGATACCAGCGGGGTCATCTGTTTTGCGAAGAACGAAAACGCCCACCGCGAGCTGTCCATGAAATTTCAAGAGCACGATGTGGCGAAATTTTATGCAGGCATCGTGATGGGGCGGGTATTGCAGGAACAGGGCCGGATAGAATCGCCCATTGCGGAGCACCCCTACATCAAGGGGAAAATGGTAGTTACGCAACGTGGCAAAGCCTCGGTTACCGACTACCGGGTGGTGGAGGCTTGGCCCATGCACTCGCTGTTGCAGTTCCAAATTCATACCGGGCGCACCCACCAGATACGCGTGCACATGCAGAGCATGGGGCACCCCATCCTTTGCGATGAACTTTATGGCGACGGCAAGCCCTTCTATGTATCGTCCATAAAACGCCGTTTCAAGCTGGCCGACAAAGAAGAGGGCGAGCGCCCGCTGTTGGCACGCTTGGCCCTGCACGCCTACCGATTGGCGTTTGAGAAGGCCGACGGAACGCCCATAAACGTAGAAGCCCCCCTGCCCAAAGACATGGCGGCCACCGTGAACCAACTCAACAAATGGTGCAGGCTACCGCGCAACCCTACCCTCTGATGGTTAAGTGCCTATGCAATCCCGGTTTGGTCGAGCTCTGCCGATAGGAATTGCGACAACTCGTGCACATAGGCAGGCTCAAACCCGAAACGGATGCCCGCAGTTGCATAGAGCTCGCCGAGGGTTTTGGTGTAGCCTGCCGCAAGCGCATTCTTGTAATTGGCCACGGCTGCTGTGGGGTTGTTTTTGAACTGCCTCCACATAGCGATTGCACCCAATTGCGCGATGCCGTATTCTATATAGTAGAACGGCACTTCGAACAAGTGGAGCTGCTTTTGCCAAAGGTTGGCCCGATAATGCTCGAAGCCCGACCAATCGGTAAGCCCGTTGGAAAATTCGTTCAGAATGTCCATCCAAGCCACACTGCGGGCTTCTATGGAATGCCCGGGGTGCGTATATAGCCAATGTTGGAATTTATCGATGGTGGCAATCCAAGGCAGTACGCCGATGACGCGCTCTAATTCTTCCAACTGCGCCCGTTTCAGTTCGGCAGCATCGGGAAAGAACACATCCCAATGGCTGAGGGTGAAAAGTTCCATGCTCATGCTGGCCAGCTCGGCTATTTCCATGGGGTATTCCTTGAATGCAGTAAGCGGCAGTGGGTGCGCCAAGAACGAATGGACGGCATGCCCACCCTCGTGCATCATGGTGATGACATCGGCCATGGTGCCGGCGGCATTCATAAAGATAAATGGAGCGCCCTGCTCGGCCAACGGGCAATTGTACCCTCCAGGCGCCTTGCCCTTACGGCTTTCCAAGTCCAAATGACCAATGGTGCGCATGTGCTCCAAACAACCGGCAAAGTAAGGATCAAGTTTGCCGAAAACCTCGATCGCCTTGTTCACCAATTCTTCTCCGGTAGTAAAGGGGTGCAGGGGTTGGGTGCCAATGGGCTCCGCATCGCCGTCCCAAGGCTTCATCACCTCCAATCCCAACCGCTGGCGGCGGTAGTTGGTAAGACGGGCTTGGAGCGGCAGGATGTGCAGCTTTACCGCCTCATGAAAATTGAAGCAATCTTCGACGGAGTAGTCGAACCGCCCCAACTCCTTGAATTTATAGTCGCGGTAGTTGTCGAAGCCTGCATTCACGGCCACTTGGTGGCGAATGGCCAACAATTTGTCGAACAGCGTATCCAAAGTGTCTTTGTCTTGCAACCTTCGCTCCGCAATTTTCGAGAAAACCGTGTGGCGCAACTCGCGGTCGGGCTCGTGCAGCAGCTTGGCCGCCTGTTGCAGCGTATATTCCCTGTCGTTGAGGGTGATGCCCATGGCACCCGATATCATACCATACTGTTGTGCCAGTACGCCGGCCTCAGCCTGCAATGCCACATTTTCCTCACGGAACAAGCTCACGGCATTCTTGACGCCGCGCAAGTAGGGAAAGTAGCGGCCTGCATCCAAATTGTCTATAAACGGACAAGCCAGCAGCTTTTGGTTGAGGCGGAAGCCATAGGGCTTCATCTTGGGTTCTATTTCGAGACAGAAGTAGGTAAACGCCTCTTCCAACTCTTTATTGGCGGTATCGCACGTCATTTTGATTTGCCTCCAGCAAGCATCTTCCGACACCACGGCTTCGAGCTCTCCCACATCGGCCAGCCAGTGTTGCAGGGCTTCGGGGGTATCGAGCGGGCGGGCTTCAAGGGAGGTGAAGTAGGGCATCAGGCTGTCCCAATCGGTCACTTTGAAGGCGGCAGGTAAGAATTGGCGGGGCTTCACTTGTGGAGCGGCAAACGTCTGGATCATAACAACGGTATTACGGCCTGCAAATTACGGAGTAAATGGGTGCAGTAGTTGATTTATGGAGATGGCTAGGCTACAGGTTTAACACAGCGCGTAGAGCGAATGTTCGTTTTTTGAAGGCGGAGTCTCAATAAGCAACCCTATACCACATCCCCGCCGACTCATACAAAATGCAATACGCACTCAGCGGACGGCGGGTGGCGAGGACATACATGCCGGTTGGAGGGTCTAATCGCACTGTATATTCGGAAGTTTGGTAGTTCACGGCACCATGCCCTTCATACCACCACCAATTGCCGTCTTGATGGAAGCCCACACGCAGCGAGGTGTCGCTGAGCACTTCCACATTTACGGCATCATATTGCGAGGTGAGGTTGTAGGACAACACATCATAGGCAGTATCGGGCACGGGAAGGTGGTAGAGCAAGGCGCGCAGGGCCTTTACGTTACTCTCGGGCTGAGCACCAATCATGGGCACACCCTGCATGTTCTCGGGTACGTTCAGGAATAGTACGGGCTTGTGGCCGGTATCGGGCAATTCGCGCAGCAGGCGGCTATCCACATAGGCCGACTGCTTCCAGAGCATCGTCAGCTTCACCGTAAAATAAATGTTGACCACTCCAAATGTGGCAATGGCACCCCACCCGAGCCAAATGTTGCGCTTGTGGAACACCGCCAACCCTATGCCGGCAAACAGGAACGGACCCAAGAAGTAGGTATAACGGTCGTAAAACACCAGCAGCGGGAGGTCGCCGAAGGGGAGCGGCATCAAGATGACCATTGCCGCCGATGCCCAGAAACTGAGCAACAACAGCAACTTGCGGAAGGGCGAAAGCAGGTGGCGGCTGGAGATATAGCCCAGTGTGCGCAGCAGGGTTATGGCGTAGAGGGGTATCAGCAGCCAAGGCTGCTCGAAGCATGCATACACCCTCATGCGGTAGCTATAAGGCCAATACCTGCCGAAGAGCAAAATGTGGAACAGGTATTTGGGCGGCTTGGATAAATAGGCCGCCGCGTTTTGGCTGAAGAGGTTGTAGACATGGGGCCTCTGGCCGTGATAAACGGTGGTAAAGACCAACGCATATACTACAAGCACACCAAGTTGCGGCAACAGGAATCGTTTGGCGGCCTGCACAAAAACAGCCTTCGGTATCCGCAACGCCTTGTAGTAATACACCAGCAACGACCCCACCAAGATGGGTGCGAGATAAAACACCTCCAACGCAAACGCCGAACACAGAAAGCACAAACCTGCCAGTACCACATACTTGGTTTGCGAACGATATAAGTATTGTTGCACCCAATACATGGGCAGCAGCAGGAAAAGCAGGCCTTGCAGGTAGTGGTAGCAGGCCTTCCATATCAGTACCTCCGATGCATGAGGACATATTACAAACAGGAGCACGGCGGCAAGGGCGGGCCATTCGGGGTCCCAAATGCCGGAGTCGGCAAACAGGTTTCGGAGGAAAACAAACAGCACTGTGCCGTTGACAGCATGAAGCACCATGTACAGGATGCTCCAAGCCCAAACATTGCCACCCCAAATTTTAAACAACCCGTAGGTAATGAGTTGTGTGAATTGGTAGAGGCTGGCCACATGAGAGCCGGTACGGTTGAGGTAGTCGGGAAACGACTGACCCTCCAAGGAATGCAGCCACCCTGCGGCATCTATCACCCAGCCGGCCTTGGCGGCCGGGAAGTAGAGCAATGCAGTGAGTGCCAGCAAGATACCGAATACCCGGATCCCGGATAATGGGGAACTTGAACTGCGAGGGAGGGCTGGATACAACTTGGGATTTTCCGTTTTCGGCAAAAATCCCAACTATTTCGGAAAGCGAATCGACTATTGTACCATTTTGCCGAAAATAGTAGTGAAAAATACGTAATTTTTTATCCGCCAATTGATTACGGCACTCGTGCTCCCGAATTGATGCCAGAAACGGATTGCCGAAACTATGACCGCCGTCAGTTTGCTGTTATCGGAAATCGATACCTTTGCGCCCTCAAAATTTCAATGCATGTCGTTTGGCCGCAAAGCTTTATCAGTGTGGAGTTTGGTGTTGTGTGGATTTACCGCTTTTTCGCAAGACACCGCCAAGAGCCATAAGAACCACTCCATCTACTTCAGTTGGGGATACAACCAGGAGTGGTATACCCGCAGCACGGTACACGTGGAACAGGGAGGCTTGGGCAACAGCTACGACATGAACAGCGTGAACGCCCACGACCATATGGGCTGGAACAATGGCATTTTCAACAAAGCGCTCACCATTCCGCAATACAACTACCGGTTGGGTTACTACTTCAATGAAAAACAGGACTTGGGTATAGAATTGAACTTCGACCATACCAAGTACATCATTGCCGACCCCCAGCGGGTGCACATTACCGGCAAATTGGGCAATAGGGCGGTAGATACGCTGGTATTGTTCAGCCAGTCGAACGGCTTCTACTATTTCCTGAACAATGGTGCCAACTTCTTCCTGTTCAACCTCGTAAAGCGTATCGGACTCTACCGCTCCACCTCCAACGACTTTGCCCTCGATGCCGTGGGCAAGGCGGGTGTGGGGCCCGTCATTCCCCATACCCAAAACATGCTTTTCGGCCAGGCCAACGACCCCGGCTTTCAATATGGAGGCTGGAATACCGGGCTGGAAACCGTGGTGCGGGCAACATTCTTGCGTCATGCCTTCATCGAGTTCTCCCAAAAGGTGGACTATGCCCGCTACAGCGGACTGCACATTTATGGGGGCGAGGCCAAGCAATCGTTCGGCACTTACGAGCTGATTCTCAGTGGCGGCATATTCCTGCCCACCACCAAGAACCATCCGTTTTTCACCCACCGCCATACTGCTGCGCCTACCGACGGCAAGTAGCCCATTGGGCAAAGCGTTATCCGAAAGCTCACCAGAAACCGTTTTTGGTGCAGTTGTTTTACTTTTGCCGCTCGGCATAAGTCGACACCGAATTGATGAGCACATTATCTATCGTAATACCCGCCTACAATGAAGGGAGGACCATCCACAGGATTTTGGAAAAAGTGCGGGCGGTGGTGCTGGATTACGATATCCGGAAAGAAGTCATCATCGTGAATGATTGTTCCAAAGACAACACCGAAGAAGCCATACAGGCCTACAAGGATGCGCATCCCGACTTGCCCATCACTTACTACAAACACGAAGTGAACCAAGGCAAGGGTGCCGCATTGCACACGGGCATACGTTATGCCACAGGCGATTTCGTGATTATCCAGGATGCCGATTTGGAATACGACCCCGAGGAATACAACATCCTGCTGCGCCCTATCATCAATGGGTTTGCCGATGTGGTTTATGGGTCGCGCTTCATCGGCGGCAAGCCGCACCGAATTCTGTTCTTCTGGCACTCCATCGGCAATCGCTGGCTCACCTTGGCCTCCAACATGTTCACCAACCTGAACCTCACCGACATGGAGACCTGCTACAAGGTGTTTAGGCGGGAAACCATTCAGGGCATCGAGCTCAAGGAAAAGCGGTTCGGGTTTGAGCCCGAAGTTACTGCCAAGATTTCGCGCATCCCGAAAATCCGCATCTACGAAGTGGGCATATCATATTACGGCCGCACTTACGAAGAAGGCAAGAAAATAGGCATGAAGGATGCCTTCCGTGCCCTTTACTGCATCTTGAAATACAATTTGTTGAAGTAGCGCTACCCCACTATCCTCAACTTGGCATAATTGAGCATGATTTTCTTGGCGCCTTCGCCAAAGTCTATCGAGGCCATGCGGTTGCTGATGCCGCCTTCCAGCGATAGCACTTTGCCGATGCCGAATTTCTGGTGTTCCACCTTCATGCCTACCGCAATTTCCGACGCTATCCCCATCGAAAAACCATCGCTACTGCCGCTGCCCGATGGGGTGTTTGAGCCCGTGGGTCGTGGTGTGGGTGCTTGCGCCGGCCTGCCTGAAGGCGTGGGGCCGGTCTTGCCGGGGAGCTTTTTTAGGGCACCGGGCTTCGAGAATATGTCGCCCTGCGACCCACCCGGATTGAACCCACCTCCCGGCCTCACGCCGGGCCCCGTATGCGAACGGTCCAGTTTGTCTACGGGTATCTCGTCCAAAAAACGGCTGGGGTCGTTCTGTATCAGGCTGCCGAAGCGGTACCTGCTGTTGGCGAAGGTAATCCACAGGCGTTCCTTGGCACGGGTCACGGCTACGTAGAACAGGCGGCGTTCTTCCTCCAGCCCTTCACGGTCGTACATGGCCATGGCGCTCGGAAACAGGTTTTCCTCCATGCCCACAATGAACACGCACTTGAATTCCAAGCCCTTGGCTGCGTGCACCGTCATGAGGCGCACCGCGTCGGCATCGCCGTTGGCATCGGTATCGGCATCGGTGAGCAGGGTGATTTGCTGAAGGTAGCTACCCAAGGTTTTATCTTGCAGTTCGCCCTCCTCATCGGGGGTTTCGGTAAATTCCTTGATGGAATTCAACAATTCCTGAACGTTCTCGTAGCGCGCCAGTCCTTCTACCGTCTTATCGTTGTAAAGCTCTTGAATAAGGCCGGTGTGCTTGCCCACCAGGAAGGCGATGTCATAAGCGTTTTTTTGTTCCAGCAGTATCTTGAAGCTCTTGATCATGATGGTGAACTCCTCCACCTTAGAGCCCCAGCCACCACTCTCGGCTACCTGCCAAAAGGTGTTGCCGCTTTCGGCGGCCCTTATCTGCATGCGCTCTTGGGTGGTCTTGCCAATGCCCCGGGCAGGATAGTTGATGATGCGTTTCAGGTTTTCCTCATCCTGCTGGTTCACGATGACGCGGAGGTAACCCAAGAGGTCTTTCACTTCTTTGCGTTGGTAGAACGATGTGCCCCCCACGAGCTTGTAGGGGATGTTCATGCGCCGCAGGCTTTCTTCAAAGGCCCGGCTTTGGGCATTGGTGCGGTACAGCACCGAGAAGTCGCGGTTGGCATAGTGGTTGCGCATCTGCTGCTCCTTGATGGCGTCGGCCACAAAGCGGCCTTCGTCATTGTCGGTGGCAGTGCGGGCGAGCACTATTTTCTCGCCCTCCATGTTGCTCGTCCACAGCTCCTTGGGTATCTGGTTTTTGTTGTTGCCTATAATGTTGTTGGCAACGTTGAGTATGGTTAGGGTGCTGCGGTAGTTCTGCTCCAGCTTCACTATCGTCACATCATCGTAGTCGTCCTTGAACTGCAAGATGTTCTGCACCGTGGCTCCGCGAAACGAATAGATGCTTTGCGCATCGTCGCCCACCACGCAGATGTTTTCGTGCATGGCGCCCAGCAGCTTGATGATGTTGTACTGGGCGGTGTTGGTATCCTGATACACGTCTATGAGGATGTACTTGAACCGGCGTTGGTAGCGCGACAGCACTTCGGGCACCGTGGTGAGCAACAGGTACATTTTCAGTAGCAGGTCATCAAAGTCCATAGCGCCGTTTTTGAAACACTGGCGCACATAGGCATCATAAATGTCGCCCATCATGGGGCGTTTAGATTGGGCGTCTTCCTGCTGTATTTGGCGGTCCAGTTTGTATTCCGCCGGATTGATGAGGCCGTTTTTGGCGGCACTGATGCGGCTGTAGATGTAGGACGGCTTGTAGTGCTTGTCGTCGAGCTGCATGGCATTTACGATACCCTTGATGACGCTCTTGGCATCGTCGGTATCGTAGATGGTGAAATTGGAGGGGTAGCCCAACAACGGGGCTTCCTTGCGCAGTATGCGGGCAAAGATGGAGTGGAACGTGCCGATGTATAGGTTGCGGGCTTCGGAGTTGCCCAAAATGTGCTCCACACGTTCCTTCATTTCGGCAGCGGCCTTGTTGGTAAAGGTGAGCGCGAGGATGTTGAAGGCGTCTACACCGTTATTGATGAGGTGGGCTACGCGCGTGGTGAGTACTTTTGTTTTGCCGCTGCCGGCACCGGCCACAATCATCAGCGGCCCTTCCAAATGCGTTGAGGCCCTCAATTGCTCGGCATTCAGCCCTTCCAGGTATTTTTCCATCGGACGCAAAATTAGGACATTTCGTATACGCCGATGGCACTGTTTATCCCCCATCGATTGAAGCCGCGATGCACGCCGCGCGTTACTCGTCCATCCAAATCTTCCACCCTGCCTCGGCCTGCAAGTGCAACATTTCCAAGCCGTTCTTCACTGCGGCACCATGCCGGCGGCCGGCTTGCAGGAAGGCGGTTTCGGCGGGATTGTAGACCAAGTCGTACAGCAGGTGGAGGCTGCCCAGGGCATCGTAGGGGAGTGGTGGCAAGGTGCCGACATGGGGAGCCATTCCCAACGGGGTGGTGTTCACAATCAATTTGTTTCTTGAAATGTCATAGTCGGTCAGCTCGCCATAACCCACCGATTCGCCCAAAACGGGATGGCGCGAAACCCGGGTGCAGGCTATCCCCAACCCTTCCAAAACGTGGATGACCGCCAACGAAGACCCGCCTGTGCCCAGCACCAATGCCCTATTGTGGCTCGGGTGCAGCAGCGGCAGCAGACTGTCGCGAAAGCCGATGATGTCGGTATTGTAGCCCGTGAGGCGGCCGTTGCGAATACTGATGCAGTTTACGGCACCCACACGGGCGGCTTCGGGGGCGATGTCGTCCAAGTAGGGCAACACTGCCGATTTGTAGGGTATCGTCACATTGAGCCCACACAATTGGGGGTGCCTTTGTAGGAGTGCGCCCAACTCGGCGATGGAGGCCAACGGGAAAGTTTCATAAAGGGCATCGATACCGAAGTCGGCAAACTTGCGGTTGAAATAGCCGGGCGAAAACGTATGGCCCAGCGGGTAGCCGATGATGCCGTAGCGTTGCGCCATAACTGATGTGCCGGCCCACTAAAGCCCCGGCTTCTTGTTGAGGTACAGGTGGAAGGTGTCACCGCGCAGTCCGATGCGCATAGACTCCAACGGAATGACTTCGGCAGGAGCCAGATTGCCCAAGTTCACATTGGCACCCAGCAACTCCAGGAAGTAGACCTGTTGTGCTTTTTGGGGAGCTTCCCAAATAATTTTTTCGGAGGGGATTTGGGTCAATATTTCCTGCACCAAGCCTTCGCGCACCTCGCCGCTGCCTCGGTAGATGCCCACATTGCCGGCCTCGCGGGCTTCGGCAATTACATAGGTGGCGCCGGCTTCCAGTTCGGCCCGCATCAGCTCAATCCACTTGTAGGGCGGCATGATGTGGGTGGCGTCCTTGGAGCCCACTTCCGACAGGACGGTCACGATTTTCGACAACTTCTCGATATAGCCGCACTTTTCGAGGTGGGGGATGATGATGGAGCCATCGGAGACCTCCACATGCTTCAAGCCATATTCCCGGATGATGTCGACATAGTCGTCGAACTGGTTGCGGATGAGGAATGCTTCAAACAACGTGCCGCCGAAGTAGACGGGAATACCGTATTCGGCATAGATTTCAATCTTTTCACGGAGCCTGCCGGAGACCATACTCGTACCGAAACCCAACTTCACGATGTCGACATATGGGGCGGCAACGTCGAGGAAGTCGCGCACACCGGCGGGGCCCATGCCCTTGTCCATCACCATGGTGAGGCCTGCGGTTCTGGGTTTTTGGGTGCGTTCGGGTATTTGGTTTAATGTGAAATTCATGTAAATCGAGTTTGAAAAGTGGTGCAAAGATACGTCTTTCGGCAAAACCTGCATATCCCGGCCGCGCACGGGGCCGTCCAAAGGTGGTGATTGGCGTCATCTTTAGCAATGTGTAAACAAAAGTGGGAAGGTGGGCGATGGAGGTCGGGCGGAGTTATAGACAAAAAAGTTTTGGTATTTCAAAAGCAACCCATAAATTTGTTAAAAGGAATTGAAAGTGGTCTGAAAATAAATACTCGCCAATCCTAAAAATGAAAACATGGGGAACGATACAAAAAAGACATTCCTGGCAGCCGTTGTTTTTTTCGCGGTGCAACAAAGCCAAGCACAGCCCTTGGCGCTACCGGTGCTGCCGGACAATTTCCTGTTCTCTACGCCGGCCGCTCCGCCGATATCGAACGTCAACAAAATGAATGCCTCGCTCATCAATTATTTGGACCAGTACGGCGTGGAACAGCAACTGTTCGCGGTCATTGAATGTGGAAATTCCAACCCCGGCGGCATTCACGTGCATGATCAAGCAAGCGGATTCCAAGTCGACATCCCTTACCCTTCGGCCACCCCCATCGATTATCCCGACATCATTATCGGCAATGACCCAACATTTCCACTTACCGACTACAACATTGCGGCATCGCACGACGGCACCATTGATTTTTACAACGTACATTATACTTCTCCGACATCCTTTGCGGTAACCTACCTTTCCACAACCGTAGTTACGGGAATCGGACCGGCAACCAATATCCATTTGGATATTGTCGCGGAGCAATACAACACCGGACCGACCGGATTGCCCTATTGCGGGAATTTCGCCATCACTTGGGTGGACGGCTTCGGCAACGTGTATGTGGACGAAGCATCGATTGCCGCGCCACCGCCGGTATTTCCTTCGGCCTCTACCATCCTGCTTACCGGGCCGGGTTCCTTATACCCCCTCGGCAAGGAGGCTGATATTGCAGGGGTGCAGCAATATGAATTCGGCCCCTTGGGCGGGCCAATTCATGACTATGGTCTGGTGACCTACGTCGACTATGCGACGGGCGATAAGTTGTATTATGCCAAGATAGATTTTACCACCAGTACTTTACCGCCATACGTAACTGCCACAAATATGCTCGACCCCGGTGGTGTTATGACACCATCAATCAGCATTCCGCGGATCGATGCCCCCGATTTGGTCATGTTCAGCGGCATGTGGTCTCCCCTGCCGCCGTTCGATGCCGAATTTAAGGTCGTCGCAGATGTAAGGACCATCGCAGGTACCGACCAGGTAAACATTTATGACAACAATGGCGCCATGCCGTTGCCGCTTTTGGTGCCTGCGGCAACCGGCAACCAGATTGTGCCGACGGTGGCGTTCAATATGCCGGCCATGACTTACGAGGTGCAACAATACATCGTCAATGGAACCTATCCGGAATTGGGCGACATCTTTATGGAACCCATGCAGTGGGCGCCCCCAATGATGTTGGCACCCCCGGGAGCCTATTTCCGCATCAACACCAATACCCCTTTGGACATCACCTATTGCGGCGGCGGCCCGAATGCGATAGCCAATTCGCCCAACGACCCTGAAAGGTTTGGCGGCGGGGTGTTGAGCGTATGGGCATGTAAGGATGCAACCGGATTGGTATACGACGGATACTACAAATTCACGCAACCGAGCCCCATGGGGTATGGTTACAGGACGGGTGCCGCGACCAACGACAGTGGGAATGTCGGTACGATTGGGTGGACGGCATTCCCCAACCCGACCCAAGGGGATTTTGAAATAACCAATGGTTCAATCAAAGCCGACCGGTACCGATTGGCCGATGTTGCAGGCATTGTGGTGGCGACCGGTGTGGTGGCCGACAACGGCACCACGGTGCATACCTCGGGTTTGCCCAACGGCACCTACCGGTTAACGCTTTTCAAGAAGGATAAACCCCTCGGTACTAAATCCATTACGGTCATTCGGTAACCCCTTCACGCCCTCAGCCATGATATATAGAAAAATGATGCATTATGCATCGGTAGCCATCCTTTTGCTACCCCTTACCATGAACGGCCAAGTCATCAACACCTTTGCAGGGTCAGGAAGCTCAGGCGGATATTGGGGCAGCTTCAGCGGCGACGGCGGACCCGCAACTTTAGCCACGTTAAACCGACCTGTAAATATCGCCATGGATAAAAAAGGCAATCTTTACGTGGCTGATGACTACAACCAATGCATCCGTAAGGTTGACACGTCGGGCATCATCACCACAGTGGCGGGAACGCCGGGGGTGTGGGGGTTTGCCGGCGACGGAGGCCCGGCAACTTCAGCCTTGTTCTACTCGCCCGAATTTTTAACCGTGGACACCTTCGGGAACCTGTTTGTGGTAGACGTGGGCAACTACCGCATACGTAAAATCGATACGGCAGGCATCATCACCACCATTGCGGGGAACGGGACCACCGGCTTCAGCCCCGACGGCACCCCGGCCACGGCCGCCGCCTTGTTCTATGGCGCGATATCCGAAGTCTGCATAGCCACCGACCGCGCAGGTATGGTCTATTTTGGAGATGCCCAAAATTTCCGGATTCGGAAAATAGGTGCCGACGGCAACCTGGTGACCGTTGCGGGCAACGGGACTTTGGGGTTGTGCTGCGACGGCATGCCGGCTACCGCAGCCGCCATAATGCAGCGCGG
>CAIVHI010000046.1 GCA_903905685.1 uncultured Bacteroidota bacterium
AATATAGCGGTGAGTCGAACCCCTCTGTAAGCAACCCCCACCACTTGTCGCGCTCGCCGAAGTTGATGGGGCCATCCATGGCCTCCATACCGCGTGCGGCCAGCCACTGCTTGCAGGCGTCAAAAAGCAGGAAGGCCGCCTCTTGGTTGTCTATACACTCAAAAAAGCCCATGCCTCCCGTGGGTTGCGCTTGCTTGTAGGTCTTGTTGACAAAGGCGGCCACCCTACCAATCAAGGCATTGTTGCCATCGCGCAGCAGCCAGCGAACATGCTCGCCGCCACGCTTGATGAATTTGTTTTTCTCGGCATCAAATACCTCGAGAATGTCCTTATCGAGCGGCTTAATCCAATTCGGGTCGTTTTTATAGAGCAAATCGGGCAAACGGAGAAACAATTGTTCGTCCGCCGGCGTCCTCACTTCCTGTAGCTGCATATTGCGTTTGCTTGATTTTCAAAGTTGCACAATTTACGGGTGATTTGAAAAAAATTGGTGGGCCGCATGAAGGTTGACGATACGGATTGAACCAACGCGCCACTCCTGTGCTCAGTCGCAAATAATCAATGGACGCCTACCCGGCTCGGCAGGTTGCGCCAAACCAACCCACCAAATACGGATATACACCCTATTTATACAGACATGAAGCGGGTTCGTTTACCTTTGCACCATGAATTGGCTCCCACTCACCACCATTGCCCAATTGGATGGCATTCAAGAAGAAAGCAGGCTGCACCCGGTCGTAATTTTCAAACACAGTACCACTTGCTCCATCAGCGCCATGGCCAAAAACCGCCTGGAGCGGGAGGCCGAACCCGATGGCGTGCCCGTGTACTACCTTGACTTGCTTGCCTATCGGCCCATTTCCAACGCCATCGCCCAGCAATATGGCATCAAACATGAATCTCCCCAAATCCTGATTATCCACAACGGAGCCTGCGTTTATGACGAAAGCCACAACGGCGTGCGGATGGATGAGCTGAAGGAAGCCCTTGCGGGAATTGCGTAACAACGAATACCCTCATATCGCGATATGCAGCAAACCATAGCCATAGTTGGCATCCATACCGGCATTGGCAAAACATTGGTCTCGGCAGTATTGGCCGAGGCTTGGGAGGCAGACTACTGGAAACCGGTGCAATCGGGCACCGAGGAGCGCGACTGCGAAACGGTGCGAGCCTTGGTGTCTCCGCTACCCGACCGAATTCACCCCGAGCGTTTTTTGCTGACCACCCCGGTTTCGCCCCACGAAGCCGCCAAAATAGACAATAAGACTTTTGGCCTAGATGACTTCGTTATCCCTATAACGGCCCGCACCCTGCTCATTGAGACTGCCGGCGGGGTGATGTCGCCCATGACGCAAGACAAGACGATGGCCGATTTTGCGGCCCATTTCCGGTTGCCCGTCGTGCTGGTATCCCAAAACTATTTGGGCAGCATCAACCATACCCTCTCGGCGATTGAGAGCCTGCGCGTGCGCGGCATCTCCATCCTCGGGCTCATCATGTCGGGCCATCCCAACCCCGCATCAGAGCTGTTTATCGAGCAATACTCGGGCTGTTCTATCATTGGGCGCGTGCCTTGGATGGAAAATCCCAACCCGGAAAGCGTAAAAGCCGCTGCAGCGGGTATAGGAAGGCCTGTTTGAGGTAGGATAATCAACCAACGCCCCGGTTCATAGCGGTGCCATTCTCAAAAGCCGCATTTATACCGAAGTATTCGCCAATTGCGTCGACGGATTCGAGAACATCCGACGAATATTTGTCTACAAATCATTTATTTATCTCCACGGCGGTTTTGTCCAACTCCATAATAAAGGAGGATTGGTGAAGCTGGCACGCGTAATCAAATTGCCGCCTCCCTATCAAACTTGAACTTGCTCAAATCCACCCGATTATCCCTTGTAAGTTCTTCAATGGGTTGCACGCGCAATTACCGTTTGCTTTCAAGGTCGACAACGGGCGTAACGGTGGGCTCTTCTACCTCAAATGCGTTGACTTCAATGGTTTTTCCGACCATCTCGCCAGGCAACTGCAACGTGAAGGTCGGCCCAGAAGCTATTACGGTTTGAGATTAATACGACGGTAAAGTTTCAGGACACGGGCAACAGTTGAATCCCCCCAATTTCCAAATCCCCACCCACTCCATTATTTTTGCACCCATGAGCACTCCCGAAAACAGCATTCTCGGCCTCAAGATGCCGACGGACCCGAGGTGGGCAGATTTGGCGGCCATTTCTTTGGAGGAGGTACTGGCCGACCATGCCTTTTGCGAACAAAAGGCGGCTACGCAGTGCATATCGCTCATACAGCGATATGCCGACCGGCCGGAAATCATCAATGCCTTGGCTCCCATTGTGACGGAGGAATGGGGGCATTTTAGAATGGTGTGGGCGGAGATGAAGAAGCGGGGCTACAAGCTGGGCC
>CAIVHI010000047.1 GCA_903905685.1 uncultured Bacteroidota bacterium
CGAAAAGCAAAAGGACTTAAGCAGGATATTGGTGGAAGAATTGAAGGCAATAGGCGTAGCCGATGCCGAGCTTGACGAATTCGGATATGTCTACGCCACAATTCCGGCAACGACCGAAAAAGATGTTCCCGTCCTTTGCTTCTGCTCCCACGTCGATACTGCACCCGACTGCTCGGGTGCCGATGTAAAGCCGATTCTGCACCGCAACTATCAAGGTGCCGACATCGTTTTGCCCGACGACCCAAGTATAGTCATCACGACCGCAAACCACCCCTACCTCAAAGAACGAATTGGCGACGACATCATAACTGCCTCAGGCACCACGCTGCTTGGTGCCGACGACAAAGCAGGTGTAGCCATCATCATGGATTTAGCCGCCTACCTTATTGCTCACCCCGAAATAAAGCATGGCAAAATCCGCATCCTTTTTACTCCCGACGAAGAAGTGGGGCGCGGCGTGAATGCCGTAAATATGGAAAAACTGGGTGCCGATTTTGGGTACACCTTGGATGGAAGTGAGCGCGGCCACTTAGAATTTGAAAATTTTTCGGCTGATGCCGCCGTCGTTACCTTCACCGGCATTAGCGCACATCCTGGATATGCCAAAGGCAAGATGGTGAGTGCCATCAAGGCCGCTTCTACCTTTGTAGCCAAGATGCCATTATCCGAATGGTGCCCCGAAGCTACCGAGGGTAAGGAAGGCTTTGTGCACCCCGTGGCCATGGAAGGCGTACTGGAAAGGGCCGAAGTAAAATTCATAGTGCGCGACTTCGACACTTCGAGGCTCGCCGAACATGAACGGCGACTCAACGCTTTGGCTCAGAGCGTTAAGGACGAATTTCCCGGCATTCAAGTAACGTTCCTGGTCAAAGAACAGTACCGCAACATGAAGGAGGTTCTGGACCTGCACCCAAGGGTGACGGAATATGCCGCCGAAGCATACCGTGTGGCGGGAATGAACCCCATAAGCATGAGCATTCGTGGCGGTACCGATGGTGCACGACTCTCGTTCATGGGTCTGCCCTGCCCCAACCTGTTTACGGGAGAGATGGGGATACATTCCAAAGAAGAATACGTGAGCGTGGGCGACATGGAGAAAGCGGTTGAAATGATTGCTGCTCTGGCCACCATTTGGGAAGCCCACTCCTAAGAAACAACTAAACCAAATGCCTTTTTATCATGTCGGTAAAGTCCACGGATTTTACCGACATGTTTTTTAGAGGTTCGCTCGATGCAATGGAACAAAAAGCATTGGATGCAAAGAGAAAATCCTTAAAAAAAAATTGCTGCCCCATAAAAGTTGTCGGGCACTCCAACACGTCGGGCATGTCATGCCCCAAAGCGGTACCCGCGCATTTCAACACCGCCTCCTTGCGCACCCAAAATCGCAGGAAGCACTCGGTCAAGTTAGGCGACTCATTCAACGCACACACTTCCCGCTCGGTGAGGTAGTCTGCGGCAAAAGCTTCCACGTCCAACAGGGTCGGCACCTCAACATCTATACCTACACTTGCCGATTTGGAGAGGACGCAAACTACACACGGAAAAGCGTGGGCAATCGAGAAGTGAAGCCCCCCGGGAATGAAAGGCTTATTTTCGGACGAATAGCACAAGTCACTCAAAATTAGTTCTTTACCGTATCCAATCGCACCATGTGCTTCAAGTAGCAACAATTTACCTGCAACCCGTACCAAACGGTCGTGCTCATTTTTATAATGCTTAATACTTTTCCTCAGTGCATCAGGCAGCACATCCAACAGGCTGTCGGCGGTAAACCCAACAGGCAAGTCTACAATTTCGGTATGTAGTACAATAAACATACTATTTATTCGCTTAAAAATCATAGGCGTTACAAAACATGCAACCAACCGTTAAACCAAAGTTCGTATAAATTGGTCAATGGAACGTTAATGGTTAATAGCTGGGCGGCAACATTTTGCTTCCGGGCCACGGAAAAGTTGTATTTTTCGGTTTTAATTTGAACACGCAGATTTTGGGTGGAGAGCAAATCAAGGCAAGCATCGTACTAGGAAAATCCTGCCCGGATTTTCTTAGAGAGGAAACCCTTGCCGATATTTTTAGGACGTCTGCGGTAAAACATGCTTCAAAAATAGCCTTGATATTCAACGATCAAGAGTTGAGTTATGCCGATATGGACCGCCGCAGCGATGCCATGGCCGGCGTTCTGGCATCTCAAGGCATTGGGCGTGGAGACACTGTCGGGATATGGTATCCGCGTAGCTTGGAGCTCCACATTGCCATCCTCGGCATCGTAAAATCGGGTGCCGCATATGTGCCATTGGATCGCGACATGCCCGCCGAGCGGGTCATCACGGTGTTGGACGAAGTGGGTGCGAAGGCATACATCAGCCCCGACGTACTTCAGGTCTCCGCAATCAAGATAGAGGAAGTTTCGGCACAGGGGGCCCTACCCAACACTCCCATTCCGGCCGGCCCCTTACCCGACGACTGGGCATATGTGCTGTATACTTCGGGAAGCACCGGCAAGCCCAAGGGCATCCCCATCACGCATCGGCAAATTTGCCAGTTTGTGAGGGCAGAACAAGACGTTATCGGCATTCTGGAATCCGACAAGGTGTATCAAGGTATATCGGTATCTTTCGATATGTGGTGCGAGGAAACCTGGATAAGCTATTTCGTAGGAGCCACCATGTGGGTTGCCGATGCAGCCACATCCAAGTCTATAGACGAGCTCGACGAGGTACTGCGGCGGGAAAAAATATCCGTTCTGCACACCGTTCCCAGTTTACTGGGCGTAATGAATGACGACATACCGGGATTGAGGATCGTCAATGCCGGAGGAGAAGCTTGCAGCTCTCTTGTAGTTGCCAGATGGTCGGTACCTTCCCGTAAGTTCTACAACAGCTACGGCCCCACCGAGACCACAGTAACTGCCACCCTCACTACCCTACTCCCCGGCGACCCCATCACCATAGGTTTGCCATTGCCCAACTACAACCTTGCCGTTGTAGATGCCGAGCTCAACATATTGCCCATGGGCGAACGCGGAGAATTGGTCATCACCGGTCCCGGAGTGTGCAATGGCTACATTAACCGGCCTGAACTTACGGCACAAAAATTCGTTCCTAAGCCCGAGTCCATGGCAGCGGTTCCCGGCGATATGGTGTATCGCACCGGCGATGCAGCCATCATCAATCCCGATGGCTCGGTAGATTTTCAGGGGCGACTCGATGATCAAATCAAGTTGCGCGGTTACCGCATAGAACTGGGAGAAATTGAAAACCAACTTGCCAAGCTGACCGACATTGCCGCAGTGGCGGTAGCGGTTAAAAAAGACATCAACGGGGTAGACCATCTGGCCGGCTATGTGGTGAGCGACGACCCGGTGAATATGAATCAAGACAAGATTCGGGAGGAGCTTGCAAAAGTGCTCCCCGCCTACATGGTGCCCAGCGCCATTGTGTTGCTGTCGCAAATGCCGCGCCTTCCCAGCGGCAAGATAGACAGGAAGTCGCTACCCGTGCCCGCCGTACTTTTAGAAAACTCCATCCCCATCGAGGATGAAATCATAGACATTGAGGCTCCATTGGGAGAACGGGTAATCTTGGTTTTGAGGAAGTTCTTCCCCAACAGGACCATCACTTTGTCGCAAGACTTTTTCACCGACCTTGGGGGGCATTCCCTCTTGGCGGCTGCATTTGTGTCCAAACTGCGTAAGGAAGGCAACTTCCCGTCGGCATCGCTCAAAGACATCTACCTTATTCGCCCTCTCGATAAGTTGGTAGCTTATTGGGAGTCGAAGCCCAAGGCCGAACCCAAGGCGAAGCGGGAGTTCAATGCGGTTCCTCCGTCGCGCTACTATTGGTGTTGGCTGGCACAAACCGTCTCCCTGCTGTTTTTTTACGGCATCTTCGCCGTCCAGATATTCTTCCCCTACTTGGGTTACTACTATGTGGTGTCCGAGACCAAGAACATACCCTACGCCATTGCGGCCGCACTTGTATTCTATTGCTTCATACCTCCGTTTCTTGCTGCGCTGAACGTTACCATAAAATGGCTGGTCATCGGCAAAATGAAGGAAGGCGACTACCCGCTTTGGGGAAATTACTACTTCAGGTGGTGGTTCGTGAAGAGCTTCCAGCGTGTGGTACCCTCCCAGTTTCTAAATGGCACTCCGCTGTATAATGCCTACTTGAAACGGCTTGGCGTGAAGGTATCGAAAGATGCACAGCTCAGCGCCTTCACCATTGGTGCAGAAGATTTGGTAACCATAGGCAACGATGTGACTATCAGCTCACAAGCCATTTTAAATAATGCATTTGTAGAGGATGGAATGCTGAAGTTGCGCAAGATTTCCCTTGGCGATCATGCCTATATCGGCAGCAGTGCCGTGGTGGCCGGCGGTGCCGAGGTGGCCGATTGGGGTGAATTGACAGACTTGTCTCACCTGCAAGCCGGCAAAAAAATCAATATCGGAGAGATTTGGCAGGGCAGCCCGGCACAACTTAAGGAGAAGCGGAATATTGACGATTTACCGGCACCCATGCCCGTAAGCGATACCCGCAGACGTGCCTTCTCCTTGATTTACCTGTTCTCGCTACTCATATTCCCGTTCGTGATTTTGATACCGCTGTTGCCCACCATCATCATCATCAACGATTTGGACAACTCCACTCCAGAGTACGACTTCAGTTACCTTATCGTAACTCCGTCATTGGCATTGAGTTATATCATCGTGTTTGCAATGGTGACCGTGTTGCTCAACCGATTGCTGCTGAGGGGTATCAAACCGGGGCGTTATCCCGTTTACAGCTGGTTTTATGTCAAGAAGTGGTTCTCAGACCAGCTTATGTCGCTATCCCTCATCGTGCTGCACCCATTGTATGCAACGGTTTACATCTCCTTGCTGTTCAAAGCATTGGGCGCGAAGGTGGGTAAGAATACCGAAATATCCACGGCAAGCAGCGTAACCCACCCCCTGTTGGAAATCGGCAAGGGTGCGTTCGTTGCCGATGCTGTCACCCTTGGTGAGGCCGACGTGCGGGGCAATGTGTTGATACTGGAAAAAACCACCATCGGCAACAACAGCTTTGTGGGCAACAGTGCCTTGGTGCCGCAGGGATACCGCCTACCCGGCCGTATGCTGATAGGGGTGCTCTCCACCCCACCCTCTGTAGACCAACTGAACAACTCGAACGCAAAAGATTGGTTCGGCTCGCCCGCAATAGCCTTGCCGCGTAGGCAGGAAAGCCGAACATTTCCGGCCGAACTCACCTCAAGACCTTCGCCCCACAAGATTCTTGGCCGCAGCTTGGTGGAGTTTGCCCGCATCATACTGCCCGAAACCACCATATTGATTTGCAGTATCCTCTTCATTGCCTATGGGCACGACTTGGTTATAGAGTATCAATGGTGGAGCGTGGCTTTGCAACTGCCCTTCTATTACTTGTTCTTCATGGGCGTTCCGGCAATGCTCACTACGGTGGCCCTCAAGTGGCTCACGGTGGGGGTATATAAAACCGAACAGAAACCCATGTGGACCTCCAAGGTGTGGCGCAGTGAAGCCATCACATCCACTTACGAAGCCCTGGCGGTACCCTTCCTGCTCGATTTCATGAAAGGGACGCCGTGGTTGCCCATAATCTTACGATTGTTGGGGGTTAAGGTGGGTAAACGCGTATGGCTCAACACTACCGACATTACCGAATACGACATGGTGGAAATTGGCGATGACACTGCACTGAATGAGGACTGCGGTCCCCAAACCCACTTGTTTGAAGACCGCATTATGAAGGTGGGGCCCATCAAGATTGGGAAACGGTGCAGCATCGGTGCCCGATCCATCATCCTGTACGACAGCGAAATAGGCGACGATGTGCATATCGACTCCCTCTCGCTGGTGATGAAGGGCGAAAATCTACAGTCGGGCACCGGCTGGACGGGCAGCCCCGTGCGTCCGTCATAAGCTATATAGGCAGGAATTTCAGGCATATGTACTCACCTGAAATTCCTGCCCACATGAAACATGTCGGTTTGCACCGGCAAATTCTTTTTTACCCGAGTATCCTTCAGCCCGCCATCTTTCTGATCGGCATTTGAGCGCACCGACGATACCGGTTGGGCATCGGTAGTGGCGGTGAGGTTTTGCAGCAAGCCCGATATGTTGCAGCACCGCTTCACCACCACATGCACCACATCGCCCTGAATTTGGACTTTGCCTTCCACCATGAGCAGCCTCGATTGCAGTATTTCCTTGCGGTATTGATCGAACAGTTTTTGGAAGACCACGAGGTTGGCATTGCCCGTTTCGTCTTCAATGGTGATGAAACAGACCCCTTTGGCGGTTCCCGGCCTTTGCCGCACCAAAACCAGGCCTGCGGCCTTCACCTCTGCCCCATCGCCAAGTTTATGGATGTCTTGATGTGCAGTAACCCCCAGCATGGCCAGTTTGTGGCGCACAAAGCTTACAGGATGCGCCTTCAACGACAACGCCGTGGCACCATAATCTTGCACCACGTGCTCCGACAGTGTCATTTCAGGTAGCCGTATGCCCGCTTCGGCGGGGGCCTCGGGCTGCTGCCCGGTAAACATGCCGTTGGGGCGGTCGGACAGTGCCGATACCTCCCAAAGTGCCTGCCGCCTGTCTAGCCCCATCGACCTGAACGCATCGGCATCGGCCAGTTTTTCCAATACCCCAAGGGCCACCCCGGCATCGCGCAGCGACGGAATATTGCGGAACACCTCGGTGCGCGCCAACAGCAGTACTTGCAAATCTTGTTCGCTCAACCCCTTTATTTGCCTGAAACCCAAGCGCATGGCATAAAATTTTCCGCTCTTGGATTCCAGCATGTTGTCCCAGTAGGAGTGGTTCACGTCGGCCGGCAGCACCTGCACCCCATGCTTCACGGCATCCATCACTATTTGCGCCGGGCGGTAAAAGCCCATGGGCATACTGTTGAGGAGGGCGGTGGCAAACACATCGGGATAGTAGCACTTTATCCATGAGGAAACATACACCAGCAGTGCGAAGCTTGCAGCATGGCTCTCGGGAAAGCCGTAGCTGCCGAAGCCTTCCAATTGTTTGAACACCCGCTGCGCGAACGGCTCTTCATAGCCTCGGGCCACCATGCCGGCAACCAGTTTTTTGCGATACTCGGCCACCTTGCCTTTGCCCTTGAAGGTGCCCATGCTTTTGCGCAGCCCGTCGGCCTCGGCAGGTGTAAAGCCGGCCGCAACTATGGCAATCTCCATGGCCTGCTCCTGAAACAGCGGCACACCCAAAGTCCTGCCCAAAATGTCCTTGAGCTCCTGCGAGGGATACTCCACTTTTTCTTCGCCATTACGGCGGCGCAGGTACGGGTGCACCATATCGCCCTGAATGGGGCCCGGCCGCACAATGGCCACCTCAATCACCAAGTCGTAAAACGATTGGGGCTTCAATCTGGGCAGCATCGACATCTGTGCGCGGCTTTCAATCTGGAACACCCCCACGGTATCGGCACGGCTCACCATGTCGTAAACCGCCGGGTCGTCTTGGGGGATATTGGCCAGCGTGAGGTTGAGCCCATAATGTTGCTTGGCGAGGTCGAATGCCTTGCGGATGCAGGTGAGCATGCCCAATGCCAGTACATCTACCTTCAAGAAGCCCAGTGCATCAATGTCGTCTTTGTTCCACTCTATGCAGGTGCGGTTTTCCATGCGGGCATGCTGTATGGGGCACAGCTCCGAGAGCTTGCCCTGCGTAATGACGAAGCCGCCGGTGTGCTGCCCCAACTGGCGCGGAAACCCGATATACTCCCGGGTGAGCTCCAACACCTTCATGAGGTGGGCGTCTTCGGTATTGAAGCCATCGGTGGTAACCTTGGGACCTTCGCCTCCCCGGTCGTGGGCGAGCTCCCACCCTGCGGCCGACAACTTGTTGACGGCATCAACCGATAACCCCATGGCTTTGGCTACATCGCGCACCGCACCTTTATAGTGCAACTGCGTCACCGTGGCCACAATGGCCGCACGGTCGCGGCCGTATTTCGCATAAATGTACTGTATCACCTCCTCGCGCCTTTCGTGCTCGAAGTCCACATCTATATCGGGTGGTTCGGCGCGGGCGTCAGACATGAAGCGGGCAAACAGCAGCTTGAACTTGGACGGATTGACGGAGGTGATGCCCAAGCAGAAACAGACTACCGAATTGGCCGCCGAGCCCCTACCCTGACACAAAATGCCCCGGCCTCGGGCAAACCGCACAAAATCGAACACCGTGAGGAAGTAGGCTGCATAGTTTTTACGGGCTATGAAATCGAGCTCAAACCGTATGGTCTCGGCTATGTTTTTGGGCACCTCATCGCCAAAATGCTCTTTTGCGCCTTGGTGGGTAAGGTATTCCAGCTCTTCCTGCGGCGTCCGCCCCTCCGACGTCAGCTCTTCGGGATACTCGTATTTCAGCTCATCAAGGGAAAAACGGCAGGCATCGGCCAGCTTCAAGGCATTATCCACCGCCTCTGGATATTGCCTAAAGAGGCGACGCATCTCCGATGCCGGCTTGAGGTAGCGCTCGGCATTTTGATACAGCCGGAAACCCGCGTTGTAGATGGTGCATTTCTCGCGAATGCAGGTGAGGACGTCTTGCAGCTCGCGGCGCTCCCGGTTATGGTAATGCACATCGTTGGTGGCCACCATGGGTATGTCGAGCTGCTGCGAGATTTCCGAAAGGCGGTACAGCATCTTCGCGTCATAGGCCTCGTAGGAGCGGAAGGCACCCAGATACAGGTTGCGCCCCAATGCCTGCTTGTACTGCTTCAAGTCTTGCAGAAAACCGGTGGAAAGCTCGTAGTAGATATTCAGCGATTGCGGAGGCACCACAACAAACTTTATGCCTTCGGCATACCTGAAGACATCGGCTTTGGCCAAATGGCACTCCCCTTTCTCGGCCCGCAAATTGCCCTCGGAGAGCAATGCCGACAGGCGGGCATAGGCATGTTTGTCGGTGGGGTATGCCAGCAGGCTTGCCCCGTCGGCGAGGTCGAGGCGGCAGGCGGGTATGATGCGGATGTCTTTTCCCTTGGTTGCGGTATGGGCCCGCACAATGCCTGCCAGCGAATTCCTATCGGTTATGGCAATGGCTTTGTAGCCCAATGCGGCCGCATGTTCCACTATTTCTTCGGGATGGGAGCCTCCCCTCAGGAAGCTGAAATTGGTAGTGATTTGCAATTCCGTATAACTCATACTTGATGTTTTAGGCAAAAAATCCGTGCATGAACCATTGAGGTTCATTGTTTTCGTAGCTGCCGAGCCTGAAGAGCCAGTATCTGGCCCCGTTTTGGTCTTCTACGGCATAATAATCGCGATACAGCCCCTGCTGCAGCCACCACTCCTGCTCTATGCGTTCGGGGCCGTCGGCCTTGGTTACCTTGTGCAGCACGCCCTTGTGCTTGAAGAGCATGGGCGGATAGTCGGGCAGCGGCACGGTCACTTCTATGGTCTCGGGCGTGGGCAATAGGTGTATGGGGCGTGGGCGGTGGGTAAGCCGGGGCATTTGCGGCACTTCGGCAGCAATACCCACGGCGCGCACCGCCCTTTCGGGCCAGTAGTGCTCGTCCCACATATAGCGGTGAATGGCATCGGCACCCAGTTTGGCGGCCACGCGGTCCATGAGTTCCACTATCGCCCCGTTGTTGTCCTTAGCCAGACTCCACAAGGCGTCCTGCTCTGCCGATGCGTCTTCCACTATGGGGGCATCCAGCGTAAATACCTCTATGCCCAGTGCGGGCTCTATGGTGCCCGTTTTCAGCTCAAACAATTTGAACAGGTGCTCCACCTGGCGCGAGGGGCGGTTGGTGCCTATTTCCAGTTGCTGCACATGGCCGTCCACCCTATATACTTTGAAGATGCACTTCCGCACCCCCTTTCCTTCCTTGGCCAGGCGCAGGCACAGGGCATCCAGCAGTTGCCTTAGGGCAATGGCAATGCCTGTAGCCGTCTTGATGGGCTCCATGCTGGCCAGCCGCTCGTGGTAGGGCGCAACAGGCTGTATGGGCTCCACCACCTCAAATTCATGCCCCAATGCTTGGTCTAGCCGGGCGAGGAGCGATGGGCCGAAACGCCGCCGTAGTGCCTTGCGCGGCATATCGATAAAACTGCCTACTTGGTGAAAGCCCAATTTGTCCAGCCGGTCCAGTATATCGGTTTCCAGCCTCAGTGCCACCGGCGGCAGGGGCAACAGCGCCTCCAATTGCCGGCCGGGCGCCACTATAGGCGACACCTTACCGAAGCGCGACACGGCCCAAGCCGCACCAACGGTATCGGCAATGGCCATGCGGATGTCGTATCCAAAATCTTTCAGCTTGCCATGTAGGTCTTTCAGGTAGGGTTTCTCGCCGCCCCAAAGGTGGGTGCAGCCCCCCACCTCCAGTATCAGGCCGTCGGGCAGGTCGGGAGCGGCGGTGGGGGTGTAGCGTAGGCACCATTCGGCTAGGGCGCGAAGGAGTTTACCGGCCATTTCGGGTTGGTCTTCAAGCACTTGCAGCGTAGGGAAAATGGCCTTGCAATCGGCAACCACCATGCCCGCGTCAATACCCTTCATTTGGGCGGCGGCACTGGCCGCCTTTATTTCCATACGTCCGCGCTCGGGTGCCGCCATTACAAATGGCACATCTTTAAGCTCCAGCCGGCGGCGCACCATCCAATCGGTCTTCAAATGACGGAACCATATTGCAATATAACGTTTGGGCATACTATCCTGCTTTGCGGTGTTGGATTCCCAAAATGGGGAAGATAGGGCGGGCAACCGGCATGAAATGGCCTGCCGACCATTCTATGTGCCATGCTCCCGGAGTGCCGTTGCGCACCTTCACCAGCCTCACGTCCCACCGGGGGAAGCCTAAGCCGGGCATCCCGCCCGTATCACCGGCCAGCGGCTTCACCTTCCACCGCGTAACGCAGGCGGTCACGTTTTCCGTCCTGGGGTTGTAGCGGTGCAGGAAGCCCGTAACGCGGCTCTGCTCCACGGCAAGCTGCAGCCGCCGCGACTCGGTAAAGCCGAGTTCGCCCAGCTCTCCCACCACCACCTGTAGCTCCTCGCATTTCAATGCCTCCTCAACAGCCCACAGCACATCCTTGGGGCGTTGCACATCTATAAAGATGATTTGCTCGGGAGCTATGCCGAACAGGCTGAGCGCGGCGGGAAACAGGGTGCGGTTGCGGCTCACCCACACCGCCGTCCTGTTCTTTTCAATCAACCCGGCAATGAGGCCCAGCATGAAGCCATTGGTGGCCGCCGCCTCTTCTCGCGCCCCACTGATGAACTCATGCACCGCGCCCAGTGGGAAGGTGTGGTCGGGAAATGCCTGCTCCACCTCCCACAGCCCCGTGCCCGGATGCAGGCGGGCACCAGCCTTCTTAGGCCTTTGCACGGCAAGCACTTCCCGCTGGAGCTGTTGAACGATATCGTGTCGCAATGGTTGCATTATGAAGGAAAACAGTTACATTTGTTGCTTATGGAAACAATGAGATACTTCCAATAATAACAACAAAAAATGACCTCGGCAAAGATTTTTTTCCACACCAACATCCGCTTCCTCCGCGAAAGGAAGAAAATGAGTCAGGAAGAACTGGCGGGATTGCTGGACATTTCGCGGAACAAACTACAGGCTTTGGAGTCGGGAAAGACCATAAACCCCTCTGCAATAGACCTGATACAGTTCTCGGAATATTTCAAAGTGAGTATAGACAGCCTGCTTAAGGTAGACCTCCCGAAGCTGGGCACCCTGAAGCTGAATGAGCTGCTGGCCGGCAACGATGTCTACATGACGGGCAGCAAAATCAGGGTGCTGGCCATTACGGTGGATAAAGACAACAAGGAGAACACGGAATATGTGCCCGTCAAGGCGAAGGCGGGCTACCGCTCGGGCTATAACGACCCCGAATATCTGGCGGGGCTACCCAAATTCAGCCTGCCCAACCTGCCCGAGTCGGGCACATTCAGGATGTTTCCCACCACGGGCGACTCCATGCTGCCCATACCCGAACACAGCGATGTGATAGCCCAGTATGTGCAAGACTGGACAAGCCTGAAGCCCGACACCCCATGCATCGTCATCCTGAAAGGCGAACAGGACTTCGTATTCAAACTGGTGACCCTGCTGCCCACCGACCAAATCCTGCTGAAATCGCTGAACCGCAACTACGCCCCCTACACCGTAGACGGCGGCGAAGTGCTGGAGCTGTGGAAGTACTGCAAACACCAAACCGGCACCCTCCCCCAGCCCGAAACCGACCTACAGGAAATCAAAGCCCTGATTCTGGAAGTGCGCGACCGGCAATTGGGTGCCGACAGGCCGGACGAATCCTGAGGTTTGGGTTTTGATGGTGTTTTATGGGGAGATGGCATATTGAACCGGCAAATAATGCACCAAACTATTCTGAGCGGATGCCAATTTGTTTGCGTCAACAATGGTAACATATTGCCGGCCTCTCGTAACACGATAAATCTGGCCCCTGTCTCCAAACTCTACAAACCTGAATTTGTTTTCACGTTCCAATTTTTCAGAATCACTTGTCGACTCAA
>CAIVHI010000048.1 GCA_903905685.1 uncultured Bacteroidota bacterium
AATCTTAGAAGGAAGGTGAACTGAAATGATTGAAAAAGATGTTTGAAACGGAAATGAAAATTTGTTAATTGACCAAGAATCCCCTCCAAATTCCGAGTCGTGATTCGCAATAAATTTATTGTCAAGGCTTGTGAAAATCTTAAATTTAGGATGGCCTGACTTCAAGCTTGAATAATTTTTATTACTGTGTCCATTTTGTAACTCGGTTTCTAAAGTACTTGAAGAAACAGTGCATTCTGCTAAAATTAAAATATCTAAGTCCTTGATGTAAGTAAAATCCACAATATCCTTGATGAACGACTTTTTATTTATATTCCAAAACCCAATTTTCATTATCTTTTTGTTAGAATTATTTTAAGAAACCACTGCCAACAATTATTTCTCATATTATATCTCCAATATTTAAATGATCACTCTTCTCCTACGCAAAAATACAAAAAGCCAATCAAATAAATGACTGGCTTTTTTGCGTTGTAGTCTCAACGGGAATCGAACCCATATCAAAAGTTTAGGAAACTTCTATTCTATCCATTGAACTATGAGACCGGTTGCTGGGCAACGAGGTGCAAAAGTACGAAAATTCACTGCAATTCTTGGTGGTGGCCGATTCAATCTCGGCTTTTTTCCCAACTACTTGTAATTTCGCCCTTCCAACATCGGTACAAACTTGAAATCACCAAAGGTTTCGGTTGTTAGCGTTCCGTCTTTTGCCTTCACTATCTTCAGCATTTTCTGGTTCAATTCATCGCCAACCGGTATTACCAAGATGCCCCCGGGCTTCAATTGCTCCACCAGCTTGGGCGGAATAATGGTGGCCCCGCAGGTAACGATGATTTTATCGAACGGTCCGTAGGATGGCAGCCCCAAAAAGCCATCCCCAAAAAAACGCTTGATATTCAGGAATTTCTTGACGTAAAAAAACGTGCCTGCCAAGTCGTACAGTTCCCGCTGCCGTTCTATGGTGTACAGCTGTATCCCCATTTGAGCCAAAACACAGGCTTGGTACGTGCTACCCGTGCCTACTTCAAGTACCTTATCGAATTTCTTGATTTCCAACAACTGTGTTTGCAATGCTACTGTAAACGGATGCGATATGGTTTGGTTTTCAGATATTGTAAACGGGCGGTCTTTATATGCATACTGCTCGAAAGCGGGGTCTAGGAAGAAATGCCTGGGTACGGCTCCCATGGCATCCAATACCTTTTTATCGGTAATGCCCTTTTCTTCCAGCAACTTTAAGAGCTGCCGGCGTAAACCCTTGTGTAAGTAGGTGTCTTCCCGCGGTATTTTATTGAGCATACGGCAAAAATAAGGCAAGACGGCCAAGCAAGGCTAGCTAATTGCGATGCACAAAATCAAGGTCAACTGCCGTCCGTTGATTTTTTCCTACCTTTGATTATCCTACGTTCACGCTACCAAATGAAAGCCATTTCATCGATATTCGTTTTACTCCTACTGGCTTATTGCGATGTAGTATGGAGTCAGCGCAGGTGTGGCATAGACGAATTGAAAGCCACATTGATGGCTAAAGACTCAGGATTTGCAACCCGATTTGACGCAGAACGGCGGCAAATGGAAGATTTAGCACTTTTTGCGGTAGCAAAACCTACTCATGCTGCTGTGGCCGAGATCTCGATTCCGGTAGTATTCCACATTGTGGTGAACCAAGCCCAGTTTATAGAGATGGGCGGCAACTACGGCATCATCCGTCGCTGTGACTCCCAAATTGCGGTATTGAACCGCGACTTCAATGGTGCAAACCCCGACACTGCCCTCATTCCAAGTTTATGGAAGCCTTTGTTTGCGAATGTGGGCATTCACTTTGCACTTGCACATAACAATCCAATTGGTCGGCCCACACCTGGATACGACATCCGTATAGTCCCAAACGAGGGATTCTTTGAAGGCGACAGCTCATTTCATGTGGCCAAGTCTACTGAATTGGGTGGGCTGGATGGATGGGACGCGACCAAGTATTGCAATGTTTGGTGTATCAACATGTATAGCAATGGCGGCAACTCATTGCTGGGCATTACGGTTCCCAGGTCATTCGCGTATTCTTCGGGGCCATTAGGGAACAGCGACGTTGGCATCTGCATATTGTATGACCTTCTGGGCACGCGCTCCTCGCCTGCAGATTCCTTTCCCCATAATGTCCACACCCGCAACTATTTCGATTTAGGACGCACCCTCACTCACGAAATGGGGCATTTCTTCGAAATTTGGCACGTATGGGGCGACGACGGCACCGCTTGCCCGTGGTCAGGAGGCAATTCCGTTCTGCCCGACCTTCCTCCGCAGGGAGGCTCCACGGAAGGGAATCCGGATTATTCCATTCCGGGAGGAACCATACATGATAATTGTGCCGATTCGTTCGGCACTGCCGTCCAACCCATTGGTACAGCGTGCTTGGACTATCTCGACTATACCGACGACCAGGGCATGCACATGTTCACCAAAGATCAAGCCGCAATTATGATTGCCCAAGTAAGCAGTCCGTCAGGAGAAAGTTATTCGCTTACCCAACATCCCGATGTATTGCAATGGCCTTCCGGTGCTCCCGAACCTGTACTCCTTTTTCCGAACCCTACGACGGGAATAGTTGGGGTTTCTTACGCCGCCGACCTCACCGGCTTGAACGAAATTACCGTGACCGACCTTTTCGGACGAATCGTAAAGACCTTCACCCCGCAAGTGCAGTCGGGATATTGTACAGTAGACCTGCGCCCGTTGCCAAACGGCATCTATTTGTTCAAGGTTGTTTTCAATGGCCAGTCTATGGTGCAACAGGTAGCATTATACTGACCGGCGGCCAAGTTTCTTCAATCATCTACCAATTATAATATCATGGCGGAATTCGATAACTCAACAGCCCACTATTATGCAAGCCTTTCGGCAGACCCCATACTTGCTGCAATAATGGCGCATGTTGAGCCCTACCAATTGGTTCGCCATAATAATGTGGTGCTTCGGCTTTGTGCATCCATAATGAGCCAGCAACTTTCTACTAAAGTGGCAGCCGTGATTTTTAAAAGGTTCCTACACCTTTATGGGGACAAAGAACCCGGTGCGGTAGAGATTGCCGCTACTGCACCGGAAACGTTGCGGAGCATTGGGCTATCGAATGCTAAAGTGGCCTATGTGCAAAATGTAGCGCGTTTCTTCATAGACAATCAACTCGACGACAGTATTTTCGAAAGCATGGCCAATGAACAGGTAGTGACGCTGCTCACCCAAATCAAGGGTGTTGGGAAATGGACCGTGGAAATGCTGTTGATGTTCACCTTGGGACGTGAGGATGTATTTGCGGTTGACGACTTGGGCATCAGGCAGTCTATGACGCGCCATTATGGTTTGGATGGCTTGAGCAAAAAAGCAACCGAGTTCGCCATGCTGGAGATTTCGAAAAAATGGACGCCTTATCGAACTTATGCCTGTTTTTTCCTCTGGAAATCGAAAGATGCAGGGAAGTAAGGCCGGCATTACCCTTTTTTAAGGAATTTTACAGCCTTGCAGAGCAAAAACCATTATGACGTTTTAGGGGTGGGTATCCATGCCACGGCGGCCGAGATTAAGAAGGCCTACCGGCGGCTGGCGTTGCTCAACCATCCCGATACTGCCGGTACGGCGAGCTCTGCAACAGTGCGTTTTTTGGAGATTGCGGAGGCGCACCGGGTACTCACCAATCCTTATGAGCGGCGGATATACGACCAATCCCAATTGACAAGATCCTACTACGAACCCGAACCGCCTGCCACGCCGGAGCGACTCCTGGATATTTGCAAAGACCTGAACAAGAGCCTCCGGAATATGACAAAGCAAATGGTGGTGGCTGAACGGCTGGAAGCATTCATATTGTTGATATTGAATGAGGAACATGTAGAAATCCTTCAAAAATCGGGAGACGTGGCTGTGAAGGATGCGCTGGTTGCCGAAATTTTAACCGCTACCAACCACCTTGATGCCGAGCGCATTGGCGAAATCAATCGACGCCTGCACATGCTCTGTCCCGAAAACCCCGAGTTAATACGCTCTATTTCTCAGGCGCATGCCAAACACGTTGCCGCCATGCGCCGCCGGAAATGGACTCCCATCGCGGCAATCGTGGTTACAATTGTTCTATGCGCGTTTATTTATTGGTATGGTCGTGCCTAATGTGGAAATTCCAGTTCAACCTTCAATTGCTCTATGACGTTGAAAATGATGGGGCACCTGCCATAGTGCAGCATAGTACCGGATAACCGCCTTAGAAAGCCATCCTTATGGAGGTGCGGAAATTCGCGGCAATCAGTAAATCGTGCCTCATAAATGGTGCACTTGTTAGCTTCAAAAAAGTGGCATGGCAATGCATTTACAAATTCGGAACCTTGCAGGCTGGTTTCGATATACCGGTCTCGAAAAGCAACTTCGTTGGCACCCAATATAGAGCAACACCGCTCAACATCTCCAGGACTTACGTTGATAATGAGCGTTCTGCAACAGTTGCCGCAAGCTGTACAATCAATCTGTTCGGTGACCCGATGGTTGATTTCATGAACTTTTGCATCCAAATCAGCAAAATCGCCGGCTTCCAGAAACGCCAAGAATCCATCATTCTCCCCCACCCGCTCATCGGCAAGGCGGGCTATCTCTGCAAGATTGGTAGTAGACATCTGCTCAAAGATAGCTATTGAACGTTATTTCCGTCGAGGTACCGCTGTTCTGCACACCGTTCTGTTATGGCTACGCGTTTACAATAGCGTGTCGCGCTTTCGAAATTATAAGTATTCCTAAACACTTTCCGGCACGGAATTTACCGATATTTACACAAGGGCACGGCAGATGGTGCTAAGAATTCCCCATGACGAAGCGTGGACTACATATCGTATTTTTGGGGTGCTGTCTGGCAGGTATACGGGCTGTAGCGCAAGTGCCGGCATCCCAAAACGATACCATTCGTCTGGGTGCCGTTGAAGAACAAGGTAAAATTTACCCGATGATTTTCTTGCCCGAATTTGAAATCACCGGCAAGGCGCTCAACGACGAGGAAGTGAGACGCGAGGCCAAACTCAAAAACGACATCTTCACCGTGTACCCGTATGCCATTGCTGCGGCCGAGGTGTTGAAAAACGTGAAGGGTGACCTCGAAAAGATGGACAGCCGCCACGACCGCAAAAAATACCTCAAAAACATTGATGACCAGCTAGACAAGACGTTCAAGCAACCGCTGAAGCAACTCACCATAGACCAAGGCCACATCCTCATAAAGCTAGTGGACCGCCAAACCGGACGCAGTTGTTTCGACATCGTTCGCGAACTCAAGAGCGGCTTTGCCGCAGTGATGTGGCAGTCGGTTGGGGTGTTCTTCAACAACAACATCCGCAAACCCTACGACCCCACCGGCGACGATAAAGACATGGAGCGGCTGGTGCGCGAGATAGAGACGTCGAGCCTGTATAGATACGAGGTGTACCAACAAAACCTGCTATTGGGCAAAGTCAAAAAGAAGTGAAACTACGATTTGGATATTTTAGGGCAAATGCCAATCCTACTCCCATGTACCCGGGTGCGGCAACAGGTGTGAAGCGTAATGAGATGTCTCTCGACACATCGAAATTCTTAAGGTGTGCCCCCGAAACCGCATCCATAATTTGAAGCCCAAAGCCAACTACCGAGTATAACACGGTCATATCCAGATACTTACTGTAATCGGCCTGCAACTGCTGCAATTGTGCCTCGGAGTAGATGCCCGTATATGCATCTTGATAATTGGGGTTGGAGATGCGCGCTATATATGCCTTGCGATACCATTGGTAATTATCATAATTCGTAATGAAAAAGTAGCCTGCAATGCCGAATGCGGTATAGATAACGGGTATCTTCCAATACTGGCGGTTGTAAGCCTGTCCCAGCCCGGGACAAATGGCCGAGTACAAACCTGCACGCTTGGGGTCGGGCTGGAAAGGCAACACCTTGGCCGGTACGGAATCGGCAACGGCATTTTGCCGGGCCACCGAATCCTTCCAATTCCTCCCTACAGGCGCAACGGCATAATGGGTGGTGTCGCCCACCCCATCCGACATCCACGGCTTGGATTGCTGCGCCGCTACGGGGCCCGTAATAGCCAATATGCAGCACAACTGCAAGCAAAACAATGGGACGCAGACGTTTAACTTCAACGATTGGAAATTATGGTGCCGCAAAAATATCGATTTACCGCGACAGAACGGTTGCGGGTTTGGCAGCCGTGCAAATGCTGCTTTTTTCCGACCCTTCGGAAATAGCCTATAGACAATAATAATCGTGTAGATACATGCATACCCGGCCGTTCCCGTTACATTTGCAGTTATGAAATTGCTCCTCAACTACCTGGGCCGCTATAAACTCATGATAGGGCTCGCCGTAGTGCTCGCAGCCATCAACCAAGGTTTTTCCCTGCTAGACCCCATTATCTTCGGCAAGTTGCTGGATGGCTTTGTGAACCACCCCCACAGTGTAGACAAAGACGGCGGCATCCTGCGCGACCTCGGCACCTACCTCCGCGGTGCGTCGCTGCTGGTGGGCGGCCTTATCGGCGTGGCCATGGTGTCGCGCATTGCGAAGGCGTTCCAAGACTACTCCATGAATGTGGTCATCCAAAAATTCAGTGCCGCGCTCTATACCGATGGCTTGCAACACGCACTGCGCCTACCCTATCGCGACTTTGAAGATCAAAGCAGCGGCCAAACCCTGTCCATCCTGCAAAAGGTGCGTGTGGATTGCGAAAAATTCATCGTCTCGTTCGTGAACGTGCTCATGATATCGTCCATAAGCATCATATGGGTCATGATATACGCTTTCTCGCTGAATCCGTTACTGCCCGTCATTTACTTGGGCGGAGCCATAGTGTTGGGATGGCTTACGGGCATTTTGAGCAAGAGAATCAAGGAAGTGCAGAAAAATATCGTTCGCGAGACCAATGCCCTAGCCGGCTCTACCACGGAGTCGCTGCGGAACATAGAACTGGTGAAAAGCCTCGGGCTTACCAAGCAGGAAGTGAACCGGCTTAATGCCACCACCATCAAAATCTTGAATCTCGAACTCAAAAAGGTGCGCAGCATCCGCGCCATTTCGTTTATTCAGGGCACGTTCGTCAACCTGTTGCGCCAAGTCATCGTCATGAGTCTGCTGTATTTCATCTTCGCGGGCTCCATCACACCGGGACAGTACATGACGCTCATGTTCTACTCGTTCTTCATCTTCGGTCCGTTGCAGGAGTTGGGGTCGGTCATCATTACCTATCGCGAAGCCGAAGCATCTTTGAACAATATGCAAACATTGCTGAAAAAGCCCGAAGAATTTGTGCCCGAACGCCCTGAAACCATCGACAAGGTGGAGAAAGTCGCGTTTCACGAGGTCGTTTTCAAGCACAAAAGCGGTTCTCGCCCCGCCATCGACAACATCAGTTTCGAGGTGCATAATGGCGAGACCATCGCCTTCGTAGGGCCATCGGGTAGCGGCAAGACCACTTTGGTAAAACTTTTGGTGGGACTATATCATCCCGACCAAGGCAACATCAGCTACAATGGCCA
>CAIVHI010000049.1 GCA_903905685.1 uncultured Bacteroidota bacterium
AGCTCATCCACGAAACCCTACAGGCATATGTGGGCCGTAGTTGAGCCGGGAAGTTTGCGCGGCACGGTGCAGGCTCCGCCCTCCAAGAGCTATGGGCAGCGGGCCATTGCGGCAGCGTTGCTGATGCCCACACCGACAATTTTGGTAGGACTTGGTGCCGATAACGATACCCGCGCGGCCTTGGGCATTGCCGAAGCCCTCGGCTGCACCGTCTCATCCCTAACCGATGGTTCAGTCGAAATCAGGCCCGGCAGCCGAGTGCCAGAGCAAGTGGTATTGGATTGTGGCGAGAGCGGCTTGGCGGCGCGGCTGTTTACGCCCATTGCAGCCATGCGGTGCCCAGTGCTCTCCGTATCAGGGCACGGCTCTCTACTGCAACGCCCTATGGGGGGGCTGGGCCGCACATTGACGCAATTGGGCTTTGCTGTTCAAGACAACCATGGGCGGCTGCCACTCCGGGTTACCGGCACACCCTCCTTCAAAGACATCGATTTGGGTACCGAATCCAGCTCCCAGTATCTCACAGGCATCCTATTTGCATTGGCCGGCAATGCCGACCGCCGGATTGCCGTGCGCACGGCCCATGTGGTGAGCAAGCCCTATATCGACTTATCGCTCCAAGTCTTGGAACGATTTGGCTTCCCGGTGGCAACCGCCGGTTATTCCGAGTTCATCATAAACCCTGCTTCATTTGCCCCTCCGCCCCAACAGCCCGTTGTAGTGGAGGGCGATTGGAGCAGTGCGGCGTTCCTGCTGGTAGCGGGTGCACTCACCGGCAAGGTGACGTTGGAGGGCCTGAACCCCAATTCTGCTCAAGCCGACAGAAATATATTGGAAGTATTACGTATTGCCGGAGCCCGGATATCCATTCTTGACGACAGCATCACGGTAGACGGCGCACAACTTGATGCATTTGAAACCGATGCCACCCACTGTCCTGACCTTTTCCCCATTTTAGCCGTATTGGCAGCGGGTTGTCGCGGAGAGAGCGAAATACGCGGCCTGCATCGGCTATTCGATAAAGAGAGCAACCGCGTGGAAAGTATTGGCGAAATGTTGTTGCGCTTCGGCGTAGGATTTTCTATGGACAACGACGTGCTCTACATTAAGGGGCAGCGGGGCCGACTCCCTGCCGAGATAGACCCCTATAACGACCATCGGATAGCGATGGCTGCCGCAGTAATGGCACTTACAGGGGCCAAGTGCACCACCATTAAAGATGCAGATTGTATCTCCAAGTCTTACCCCGCCTTTTTTGAAGACCTTAGAACTTTGGGTGCCAACGTAAGGTATATGCACGGACGTCAATAAACCCGGCTTTCACTAAATTTGGTTAAAAATGGGCTTTAGTCCGGATTTCCATAAACCGGAAATTTAATACGGGCTATTTTTGTAGGGCTATGAAGAAAATATTCCCGTTAATCGTTGTCTTGATAACGTTGTCGGTATTGGGTATCCTGTTCATACAGATGAGTTGGATCAACAATGCCATCAAACTGAAGCACCAGGAGTTTCAGCGGGAAGTGGAGAATGCCATGGCACAGGTACGCGAAAAAGTGCACAGCAGGTTTATCTACAAAGCCCACAAGCTGTTTCCCAACGATGAGTCGAGCCAATTTTACCTGAAAAACAACTTTACGGTAGAGGAAGGATTCACGAAAGACGAGATACAGGAAATAGTTGAAAAACAATTGAAGCAAAACAACATTAAGCAACCCTTCGAGTTCTGCATCACCAACATCTTCAAAAACAGCATCTTCCAGTCTGACGGTTACCGCCCCAGCGACGAGCAGTCGGGCTACAAAATCCAACTCTCTCCCGACGATTCCTATGTATCGCACGAAACCCTGTTTTTGGACGTTCGGGAAGACAAAAACCTCATAATAAGGGAAATGGCTTGGATGATTGGCGCATCCATCGTTTTTACCGTCATCATCATCCTGGCGTTTTATGTCACAGTGCGCACGCTGTTCAACCAGAAAAAGCTCTCTGAAATCAAGTCGGACTTCATCAACAACATGACGCACGAGTTGAAGACCCCACTTGCCACGATCTCCTTGGCTATCGATGCCCTCACCAATGAAAAAGTGATACACGACACCGACAAAATTCGGTATTACAGTGCCATGATTAAGGAGGAGAACAAGCGGATGAACAAGCAGGTTGAAAAAATACTGCAAGCAGCGCGCCTTGAGAAGGAAGAAATCAAACTCAATATCCAGAAACTCGACGCCCATCAAATCATCTCGAAAGTGGCCGAAAATCTGGAATTGCAAATCCATGAAAAACACGGCTCTCTGCAATTGAAACTCAATGCCCCCAACCCTGTGCTTTGGGCAGATGAGGTGCATTTCTCCAACATCATCTTCAACCTGTTGGATAACGCCATCAAGTATTCAGAACAAGCTCCGGTGATTGAAGTGGAAACGATGTCGGGCGGCACGGGGCAACTTTCCATTAAGATTAAGGATAACGGTATAGGCATGGACAGAGAGACCCAGACCCGCATATTCGAGAAGTTTTACCGTGCCCATACGGGCGACATCCACAATGTAAAAGGTTTTGGCTTGGGCCTCAGCTACGTAAAAGCCATTGTAGACGCCCACGAAGGACGGGTAAAAGTGGAAAGCGCACCCGGCCGAGGCAGCACCTTCACCATCACCCTGCCTACCGACCTGAAATAGCCTACTTGGCGACTGGCGCGGGCACAACCGCAACCGGCAACGCCGACCCGAGTGTGCCAATGGATTGCAACATGCCGTATACCATGAGGTTGATGCTGTTCTTGAGCGGCACAATGCCCACATGGGGCGGCAACGGGAATGGCAGCAGGTAAGTAATGGTTATCTGGATGGTATCGGCATTGAATTTTTCTACCAATACATCTACCGGCTCCATGACGTATTCATGCGCCATCAATGCCTGCCTTATTTTTTCTACGGTTTCCGCCAACACTTTTTCTTCCACCCCATAGCGCAATGGGCCCACCAATTTCACAGCGAGCGTGCCGCCTGTGGTCTGGTTGATGAGATTTTGGCTAACCAACTTCTGGTTGGGAATCACCACTATACTGCCATCGGGTGCGCGGAGACGGGTGCTCCGAAACCCTATGCGTTCCACATAACCTTCGGCATCAGCAGCCTTGATGTAGTCGCCCACCTGAAAGGGTTTGTCTGACAGCAAGGTAAAGGCTGCGAAAAAGTTCTCTACCGTTTCTTTGCCCGCCAATGCGATTGCCACACCGCCAATACCCAAGCCGGTAATGAGTGCCGGCACATTGACATGAAAAACGCCACCCAAAACCGCAAACAACGCCAACGACCAAGCCAACAGTTTCGAGAGGTCTTTGAGTAACGGCAAAAGTTGGAGGCGGGAGCTGTTTTTCTCCTCAACAGCGTTCTTGTAATTGAGGTAGAAAATGAAATCTACAACGCGGTTGACGAGTTGGGTGGTAAAAACGATGAACAAAAACAGGAATAAATGTTCGACGACTTCACCAAGATCTACCACTATTTTCCCACTCTTGCTGATGGACCGGTAAACCACTACATCATCGAGCAGGTCGGCAATGCGGTTAAAGGCCACATAAAATAAGACCACCTGCAAAAGCCGTTCTATGGGCTTGAGCAGCATATCGCGCAGTTGCGCCTTGTTTTGGATGTATCTGAATTTGCCGGATAGCCGCCCGCTCAGCCGTGTGACGGCACCCGCCAAGCTCCGTTTCAACAAAAAAGTAGCTACGATAATGCCTACAAACCACAGATAATCAGATACCCTCTCCCCGAAATACACCTTGTCCAACATCCCCAAATCCACTACAAACAGCATGAAATCGATATTTTATTTAACTGCTAAACCGCCACCCCGAAATCCCGGAGGGCATCATTCAAACTGGTCTTTAAATCGGTTGACGGCTTTCGGTGGCCAATGATTAAGGCGCAATTGACTTGGTAGTCTCCCGCAGGGAACTTCTTGGTGTAACTGCCCGGAATAACCACACTTCGTGCCGGCACCCTACCCCGATAGTGCACCGGCTCTGCCCCACTCACATCTATGATGGTGGTAGATTGCGTGAGTACGACATTTGCGCCGAGTACCGCTTCCCGCTCCACCAAAACACCCTCCACCACGATGCAGCGCGAACCGATGAAGCAACCGTCTTCAATAATGACCGGTGCTGCCTGCAGTGGCTCCAATACCCCGCCTATACCCACGCCACCGCTCAGGTGCACACCCTTGCCTATTTGGGCACAGGAGCCCACGGTTGCCCAGGTATCCACCATGCAGCCTTCGTCCACATAAGCGCCTATATTCACGAACGAGGGCATCAATATCGTGTTGCGGGCTATGTAGGCACCGAAACGCGCCACGGCACCGGGAACGGCCCTAACGTTCATGCCTGCAAAATCCTTCTTCAGTTCTATTTTATCGTAATATTCGAACGGTGGGGCGTCCCACTTTTGCATGGGGCGTATGCCGAAATACATCAGTACGGCTTTTTTCACCCATTCGTTCACTTGCCAACCATCGGGAGTTGGCGATGCCACACGTATCCGGCCCGAATCCAATGCGCCAACAACGGCTTGTACGGCCTCTTTGTGGGCCTCATCCTTCAACAATTCGCGGTTTTCGAAAGCCGCCTCAACCAGTCCCTTAAATTTTACTTCCATATCCGTATTTGCAGCGCGCATGGCGACACCGTGCAAAGGTAAAGTAGCGGCGGGGAAAAACGGGAACAGGAAACGTTGGGATGAACCGGGCAAGCAGGATTTCTCGAAAACAAGAAGCCGCGACCATTGTCACGGTCGCGGCTTCTGAAAACAAATAAAACCTTAAATGTGCTGTTGAAAATAAGCCAAAGTGCGTTTCAAGCCTTCGTGACGGTCCACCTTCGGTTCCCAACCCAAGAGCCTTTGCGCCTTCTCGATGTTGGGCTTGCGTTGCTTGGGGTCATCCTGCGGCAACGGGTGATACACGATTTTGGAATTGGACCCGGTGAGTGCAAGCACTTCCTCGGCAAATTGCAGTAGTGTGATTTCCGATGGGTTGCCTATGTTAACCGGCATGTGGTAATCACTCAACAGCAACCTATAGATACCCTCTACGAGGTCATCCACATAGCAGAAGGAGCGGGTTTGAGAGCCATCGCCATACACGGTAAGGTCTTCGCCACGCAGCGCTTGACTCAGGAAAGTGGGCAGTGCACGGCCATCGTCTAGGCGCATACGCGGACCATAGGTGTTGAATATCCGAATGATGCGTGTTTCCACTTGGTGGAAAGTATGATAGGCCATCGTGATGCTCTCCATGAAACGTTTGGCTTCATCGTAAACACCGCGTGGGCCTACAGGATTCACATTGCCCCAATATTCTTCAGATTGCGGATGCACCAATGGGTCGCCATAAACCTCCGATGTAGATGCCACCAGAATGCGGGCGCCCTTCGATTTGGCGAGGCCCAAAAGGTTGTGCGTTCCCAACGCGCCCACCTTCAACGTTTGGATGGGCATCTTCAGGTAGTCTATAGGACTGGCCGGAGACGCGAAATGCAGGATGTAATCTATATTGCCGGGTACATGTACGAATTTTGTAACATCATGATGGTAAAACTGGAACTCGCGCACGGGAAAAAGGTGCTCAATATTCTTTATGTTGCC
>CAIVHI010000050.1 GCA_903905685.1 uncultured Bacteroidota bacterium
TCGTCGTTTCAACTGCTCTTTTTGCTGTGGCACTTGCCAACAATAGAAAAGGTGAGAAACAAAAACGGGCTGCGCACTTTTTAAACCGGCGGGAAAAATACAACACTGAGGAACCTTTTGCCAAAATCCGGAAAATCATAGATAGTTCAGATGTCGGCGCGGCAAATACAGGGTCAAACTAGACCTGGATGAAAAAAGAAGGATTCTTGGAATTTATGAGGAGCTCGCGATATCGATCAATTCAGGGCTCCTCGACAAAAAATCGGCATTTTACATGTTTGGTTATTATGCAGTAAGGTGCGCCGAATTGAGCATTTTCAAATCCTACATGAAGGGAGAAGAAAAATACTGGAAGGTGTTTACCCTTTTTGTAAAGGAAATGGAAGGCGTCGGCGACGAAATCGACAAAAATCCGCGATTCGACTACGGCAAAATTAAGGTGTCATAAATAGTACAAACCGTATGCCGCTACGAAACGGACATACGGTTTGGTGCGGAGGTAGCCCTCAATATAGATGGACCGATAGCAACCCCTACCTAGATTCTACCACTTTTTGTCGTCTTTATCGTCCTTATAGCTTTCGGGCTTGATGATGGTGAACACCCGAGATACGTTGAACCCAAGGTGTAGTTGTTGCTTAGACCAAGAATCGGTAGTCTGTGCAATGAACATACGCTCCGTAAGCCCCTGTGCATTGGTGACCATGATTTGGAATACGTGCCCGCCGGTTTCTATTTCATACCCCAATGAAAACGTGTTGTATGTGGGCAAGCCGTTCACAGTGAACGATGTATTGTTGAGGCGGTAGTAATATTCGGCCGTTATGGCAGAACGTTTCGTGAGTTTCACCCGGCCACCAATACCCAAGGCAAAGGTGTTGTTGGAGTACTTGGAGCTGTCCACCAAGTTGTAGTGTACCACTGTGGGCATCAATTGAAGCGAAATGCGGTCGTTGAATTTGCGGGCTATCAAGAGCTGGTTGGTAAAAAACAGCCGGTTGCTGAACAACCATTTCTGTGTGCTGTCCGGCAATGTGGGTGCCGGCAGGGTCTCAATAGCAGCAGACCCGAAATAGGTAAGCGTAATGGGCATCCCCCCCTTTGTTTCTTGGCGCAAGAGTTTGATTTTCACGAAACCATCATCTTCTTTGTTCAAGCCGGTATGGCCTATGCCCACCGTGAGCCACCTATTGATGCCGTAATCGAGGTTCAGCTTGGTATAAGCCACATCCACGCCAAAAAAGTTGTCCAATCCTTGGCTGATGTCGCCAAAACGGTGGGAGATGCGGAAGTCCAAGACACCCGTTCCCAAGCATTCTACCGAGCTGCCGTCTATCAGGCGGGTAGATTTGAAGGTGGCAAAGGCATAATCTTTCTGTTTGGGCGCGCCGTTTTCCAATTCAGCCATAAGGTTGTCTTGGGCAAAGGTCCCGGCACTTGCCAAAAGTGAAAGCGACAACACCACCGCCTTCCGGATATTCATCATCATAATTTCCAAGTTTATAAAATGACCTACTTACTTCTTCATCAATTCAGCATCCAAAATAATGGAACACTCCTTGGCTACTTTGTCGGCCACCAACGATGGGATGGTCACGTTATAGTCGGCAAGCTTCACGGCAAATTTTGCAGCCAATTTCACCTTGGAACCCTCAACAACCACCGAACCGGGAACCTGCACATCCTTAGTTACGCCATGAATGGTGAGTTTACCCGATACGGTCACATTGTAAGTGCCGTCTTTACCATAGTTCACATCGCCGGGAGCCGAGATGTTGCCCTTGAAGTCCGACTTCGGAAACTTGTCGCTCTCCATGTAGTTCTCATTGAAGTGCTCTTCCATGAGCTGCTTTTCGAACTTGAAATTCTTCACCAACACCTGAAACACCAACTGGCCATTGGAGCCATCAAGGATACTGGCCACTTCGTTGTTCTTCCCGGAGATTTTTTCGGGAGACGTTTTTGTGGTGGCGTCGAACGTGATTTTGCCGGTGCGCGTCATAAATTTTTGGGCTTGTGCGCTTGGGGCGATGCAGACGGCGAGCACGCCCGCCAATAGTATATTTTTCATATTCGGTATGTTTAGTTGTTTTTGGCCCCTTGGGCTATCCAAGCGGCTATTTTGTCGATATTGCAGGTAGACAACGGATTGCCGTTTTTGGGCATGGGGTCTCCCGATGTTCCGTTCAGGTAGCTAACCATGGTAGCCGTGTCTCGAATAACTCCGGCATAACTGGTGAATACACCCCGCGCCCTGCCGGTACCGTCGTGGCAGCCCGAGGCAGCGCAATTGGCCGACAACAACGGAACCACGGTCTGGGAGTAGGACACTGCCGAAGTGTCACACGTTGGTGCAGTAACTGGAACAGGGTAAAGTTGATCCGACTTATCGTTGTAGCAACCCGTGAACAGAGGTGCACAGGCAAGGAGCAGGAATATCTTTTTCATGGTACTTACAAATTATTCGTGAATCAAAAACGCTACTAAGGCTTACTGATGATACAGTCGGCCAAGGAAATACCGGTGATGCCGCTTCCGGAACAAAATCCGCGAATGGTGACGGTTTTGTTTTTCTCAACAACCACCGATTTTTCACGCATGGCACATTGAACGCCTGCGGCGGGGTCGGAGGTTTGCAACACCACCATAACGCCACCGTCTTGATTTTTGTCAATATCGCCTACTACACCGGTAACTTCAATTACTTTGTTGAGGTATTTGGCATCCGCAGCTTTTTCGTCTTTGGCGTATTCCTTAGATAGGTCGTCTGCCTGAAAAACGATTGCTTTTGCATTCTCGGCTTTTGGTGCCGGCTTATTCCACATGTAGTATGCGGTTCCTCCGCCAATGGCGAGCAATATTGCGGCTACTATCAAAAAGACCTTCATGATGACGCTTTGGGGCAAATTTAAAAAGTTTTCAGATAATAAGGGTGTTGCGGACCAAAGTGTTATGAAATGGTATTGTTAAACGCCACAACTTCCGGTTTCGCAATTGCCATTTATTTCAAAACAAATTCAAAAGGCGTATGTTGCTCCCAATCAAGCAATCGTATACTAAAGTAAATTACATGTTTTCAGAAGGCCGGATACGGGCCGTCTGCACGGTGCGCCTATATCTTGGGCCTGAACAACTCGTTCCTATAGCTGCGGTTCGTCTTCTTGGGGTTGCGCAGCTTCGTGATGGTAACGGCCAAAACCGTATACCGAACCACGCCTTTCTGCGAAAGGTTGGGGGAGAGGTTCAGCAATTCCTGCTCGAAGGTGCCTTTAAGTTGCCAGCCGTTAGACATCCGTACGCCCGCAAAGGCATCCATACCCACCCCGAAGTTCTTGAGGTCTGATGAATCTGTGGAGCCAATCATCAAATCGCTTCCCCCATAGCCCGATGTACGGAGTAGCGAGCCGCGAAGATTGAAGTCGAGAAAGGCACCTGCGCCTACAAAAAAGCGCGTCTGCCCCATTCGGCCCGACTTCATCATCAGGTTGAGCGGAACTTCTATGGCATTGTCGCGCACCAACATGGTCTTGGTTTGCGGGGTCAGTGGGGTGTCGGTACCATTGAAGGCATAAACCGCACCAAACTGGAGGTATATGTTTTTATTCAAGGCAAATTCGAATATCAATCCCGCCCGCATGGCCTTGTAGTCCACCGTCTTTTTAGACGTGCCATTGTAGGCCATCGCAAAAGTGCAGTCGTTGTAGCCTAATTCGAAATAGGCCTTTGGCGGCTCCAAATTGCGATATTGGCCCATCACAATCTGTTGTGCACGGCCAATAGTAGCTACTGCTGCGGTCAACATTCCCGCCAAACCTACTTTTTTCAAAAAGTGCATAAGTCAAAATTTTGGGGGATGCATCAATGCCCACGTACGCGGAAAAAACTGTAGCCTATCTTCAACGAAATGTATACCGCAGATAAGCCGTTCGGGCTGTAGGCGGTGCGGCCCGAATAATTGGCTGCAGCAGTACCCGTCAGGTTGCCCGTGAAGGTGAAATCCTCGGTGAGCGTGAAATACCTGAAGTGGTTGTAAACGGGTGTGTGCTGCGTGAAGCCGAAGCCCCAACGGAACACCAAGTTGTTGATATTGGCAGAAGTATTGGTGGCGGTGTCGTAGCTGGGATTGGTATTGTAGGGGTAGTTATTGGCATACGACCACCTGTGGTAGGTCTCCGAGCCGTTCAGCAGGTATCCCACCCCGGCGGTGATGTAGGCATTCAGGATGTAGGGTATTTTCCTGCTGGGAATCGGGATGTTGATTTCGGGAGTCAGGAAGACATAGTCGGCTTTGTCGCGCAGGGTCACGCCCTGATATCCGGGCGAGAACGGTGCGTAGGGCGATATATTCTGATAATAGAGGGAGTATTCTTGATATTGCACCATGAAACCGATGTCGAACGAATGGTGCACCGGGTAGTACATTTCGTACTCTGCACAGGGGGCAACGTCATAGTTGTTGTTGGCCGCCATGCCCGCCCCAAACTTGAAGCCTGCATGCACGCCCGAATACATGTAGGGGTCGCTGCCCGGATATTGCGGATTTTGGGCATGTACCCCAATAACTACACTAAGGCAAAGGACAAGAATAATGAAGTGCTTCATAATCAATGTTGTAAATCCGGAAAAACAGGAAGCCGCCCACCCAAATACCGTTTTAACGATAGTTCGGCAAATGCCCTTCCCCCAAAAAACTTCGGAAAGTTACAAGATTCCAATAAAAAATTCATAGAAAAGAACAACGGTTGTGTTCTTTTGGTGGTGCGAAGGGTGGGGTTGCCCAACTTCGCATCGGCATCGTGTGTCCAAAGGTTATCCTGCGCCCACCGGGCTGATTCCCGCTCCCCGCCATGCTACCAGTCCTTCTCCTGCTTGGCACCGGTGCCTTTTTCCTTCTTCAGTTTGTCTTGCAGCTTCTTCTCCTGCTGTTGCAATGCATTGAGCATGCGGTCCGCCTCTTCTTTCGATAGGCTGCCGGGTTGCTGCTGCTTGTTGTCGCCCTGTTTTTGCTGGTCTTTGTCCTGCTGGGTCTGGTCGTTTTTGTCGTTGCCGTCTTTTTTGTCCTGCTTGTTTTGGTCTTTGTTGTTCTTCTGGTCTTTATCCTGCTTTTGTTGTTTTTGCTGCTGCTTTTGTTGTTGCTGTTGCTGCTGTTGCTGTTTTTTCAGCATCTGCTCGGCATACGACAGGTTGTACTTGGCATCCATGTCGTTGGGGTTGTTGCGCAGGGTTTGTTTGTAGGCTTTTACGGCATCTTCATACTTCTGTTGCGCCATGTAACTGTTGCCGATGTTATAGTCTACCGCCGACTTCCCATTTTTGTCTTTAATGGCTTTCTCGGTGGCTGAGAGCATTTTGCGGGAGGAATCGTACTGTTTTTGCTGGTAGAGCGAATTGCTGAGGTTGAACAGCCCCGACGTGTTCGACGGGTCTTTGGCCAATGCCTTTTGATAGTCGGCGGCGGCTTCCTTATAGTGCTGTTGCTGATAAAGCTGGTTGCCCTCTTGAATGAGGCGGTTGGTTTGTGCGGTTGCAGTCTGAAACATGCAGACCCATGCTGCCAGACACAACAACTGCCGCTTGCGGGCGGCTATGGCTAAGGATAGGTGGCTCATAACTTGCTGGTTTTGGTGGTGGTTTTAAAACGTGCGCCGGGCAGCAGCCATTCTGCAACCAACAGCAGGAGGCCGGCCAGCAGGAAATATTGGAAGTAACTGGTGAACTCTGTATACACCAACGAGCCCATGTTTTTCTGCTCCATACCCTCAAAGGATGCCGTCAGGCGCGATGCCACGTCGTCGGTGTTTTGCAGCAATTGGTAGGTGCCCCGGCCCGCTACCGCCAGCGATTTCAATTCTTCCTCGTTCAGCTTGCTCACCACCACATTGCCGTTCTCGTCCAGCTTATTGCTTTTCGTTTCGGGGTCGTAGAGCGTGGCGCCTTGAGGTGAGCCTATGCCTACGGTGTTAATGACCACACCCGCCTCGGCGGCTTCATGGGCTTTGTCCAGCGCCTTTTCATCATGGTCTTCCCCGTCCGATATGATGACCATGGACTTATACTTGCGTTCGTTTTTCGAGAAAGATTCGTTGGCCATTTCGATGGCGTCTCCAATTACGGTGCCTTGCGAGGGCACCATGTCGGGAGACACGTTTTGCAACATCATCTTTACGGCACTGTAGTCTACCGTGAGTGGCACGTGCAGGTAGGCGCGGCCGGCAAACACGATGAGGCCTATGCGGTCGTTCGACATATTGTCCATCAGCCGCTGAATGAGCTGCTTGGCACGCGTTAGCCGGTCGGGAGCGATGTCTTTCGCCAGCATACTCTTGCTCACATCGAGCGCAATGATGACGTCAACGCCTTTGCGTTGCACTTTCTCGGCCTTGTCGCCGGATTGCAGGTTGGCTAGGCCTATAATGACCAGCGTGAGCCCAACGGCCGACAGGATGAACCGCGTAGTGCTGCGGCCCGATATGTAGCCCCGCAACTGCTCGGCCACGGGGCCGTCGTCGCCCAATTTCTTCATCTTCTTTCTGCGCCAGTAAATCATTGCCGTAAATAGCACGACCAGCAGCGGCACTATGGCCAAAAAGTATAGGTACTCGGTGTGTTGAAAACGGAACATAATGGGTAAAAAGCAAATTTACTTGCGGAACACCGTAATCCGATAATAAGAAAATGCAATTTTGAACATTTTTAACAGGGACGAAACCATGATGTTTTTAGAGCCCCCCCTTCGGGATGCTGCCCACCCGGCAGTTTTTGCACCATAGTGCCCCGAACAGCCGGTAGCCCGTCGCGCCCGCCCTGGGGTGCCCTGTTTGGCATTGCACAGCCCTACTGCACATTATCCCCGTTGGCTTACCTTTGCCACCATGGGCATCGTCTTTCGGCAATCTGCAAAAAATACAATCGTTGTGTTTGGCGGTGCGCTTTTGGGTACGGTCATTATTTGGTTGTCCACCAAGTATATCGTCGACAAACGTTTGTTCGGGTTCAGCAAGAACCTCACCACCCAGGCCGTCACGCTGGGGCAGTTCCTCTTGTTTGGGCTCAACAATGCCCTCACCCTATTCATCCACCGCTATAACGACGATGATAAAAAGAGGAAACTGCTGCTCACCCTCTGTTTCGCTACGCCTTTGGTGATGGTGGCCTTGTTTTCGGCGGTCTACTTCGGGCTGCGCACTTGGCTACTTCACCACTACCAGCCCGAGGACGTGCCGCTGGTTGATGCCTACTTTGCTTGGCTACCCATCTACACCCTGTTCTTTGTATACATGGTGCTTTTTGAGCAATACCTCGGCTCACAAATGAAGGTGGCCATTTCGTCGTTTATGCGGGAGATAGTGGTGCGCCTCATCAGCATCGTTGTCATCGTGCTTTATGCCGTCGGCACCATCTCGTTCCACACCCTCGTGGTAGCCACGGTTTTAACATATACCCTGCCGTTGCTGATATTTTATTACCTGAGCCTAAAGACCGAGAAGTTCGGATTCTCGGTGCAGTGGCACGATATGGACAGCGGTGAGTATCGCGAAATCGTGCATTTTGCCTGGTACCACTTCCTGCTCACGGTATCGGTGATACTGGTGGGCTCCATGGATGTGCTCTTGCTGCCCTACTACGACCATCGGGGCTATTCGTCGGTCGCGGTTTATTCGGTTGCGGTGTTCCTCATATCTTTCTTGCAAATGCCCTCCAAGGCACTCACGCCCGGTAGCTATACCGTTATGGCAAAGGCATTTGCCGAAGACGATTTGCCGAAGGCCAGGGACCTCTTTGAACGCTCGTCGGTCAATATCCTGATACCCACGGTGCTCATGGCGGTCATCATTTGCGCCAACCTGAA